>JAIBBA010000059.1 GCA_019694895.1 Chitinophagales bacterium | reverse complement strand
CACCCGCCTGCGGCGAGGCTGGCATTCCCACCCGCCTGCGGCGAGGCTGGCATTCCCACCCGCCTGCGGCGAGGCTGGCATTCCCACATTTCTCCTCTCTCCTTTTTCCTCTCTCCTCTCTACTATTCATGATAAATTAACATCGGTATCTTCTCATGGAACACCAGCTGCTTTGTCATACTAGACTCAAATATTTCAAGCCAGTATTTTTTCTGTTTTAGCACCGCCAGTAATTCAATATTATTATTTTTTACATAGTAATCAATACCATCGTGAATATTGATATTATCAACCAGGTCGAAAGATATCTTTCTGGCATTGGCATCATCTTTATATTGCTCGATAAATTCTTTAATGATGGCATTTTCAATATCCAGATTTGAATCGTGCACGTGAAAACATTTTACCGTAGCGCCAAATTTCTCTCCGAGCACAAGTAATCTTGCAATCACTTCATTGTCCGAAAAAGTGAGGTCAGTAGCATATCCGATTTTATCGATATTATGGAAACTGTAATGTTCCGGTACCGTGAAAATCGGAAGTTGGCAGCGACGAATAATTGAGGCAACATCACTTCCCCCCAAAAAGCGCTTTAATCCCGTTGCCTTTTTCGCACTGATCACCACAAAATCGGCATGTTCCTCTTCTGCGCAGCGGGCAACTTCTTCGCCCACAAAGCCCATACGTAAAATGCCATTTACCCGCACAACATCCGGATGCGCATTAGCGTAGTGGTCGCTTAGACGCTGTTTGAACAGATTCAGGCGCTCCTCGTTGGCGGCGATTGTAGCCTGAATCATATCATCGGTGACTTCCGCCATACGCCCTTCATCCATAGAAGGCAGGGTCATAGGCAGGGGATATACATGTAAGAGCGTAATGTCCAGATTGAACTTTTTCGCCAGATGTAGCGCAAAACCAAAGGTTTCAACCGATTGGTCGCTGAAGTTAGTAGGAAATAGGATGCTCATATCGGTTCTTCGTTTCTGTAAATTTACATCCAAATCAGCGGCTAAGGAGTGATTCCTGTCGCCTTTTGAAAAAAATTTTAAGATAACTGTAACTTTTTGGTAACCCTATACGCCTTATTGCAGGATGACACCTCAGGAATATAACACGACAGTAGATCTGTGGGCTGATGGTGTCTACCGGTTCATACGCAAGAGTCTCAATCATGACGACGATGCCCGGGATATCGTTCAGAATGCTTTCGAGATCTTGTGGAAGAACCACGAAAACGTTCAGTTTGACAAGGCTAAGAGTTATTTATTCAGCACGGCCTACCATAACATGATCGATCACTTGCGGAAACAAAAACGCACCGATTATGTCGAGGAGATGGACGAAGAGGCGAGGGGAGGCACTGCAGAAGCGCAGGTCGACCTTAAAGAGGTGATAGAAAAAGCCCTCAGTCGCCTGCCGGAAGTGCAAAAAAACTGTGTATTACTTCGCGATTATGAAGGATACAGTTATGAGGAGATAGGAGAGGTGCTGAATTTGAGCGAGAGCCAAGTGAAAGTGTACATTTTCAGGGCAAGGCAAACAATGAAAGAATATTTGGTAAGCATACATTACGTTATATGAAGATCACAATGCAGAATTACGAGGAATGGATGATCGATTACATAGAAGGTAATCTGACACCGGAGCAGGAAAAAGCCATGCATGAGTTTTTGGCTTTCCATCCTGAACTACGTGCTGAGCTGGAATTGTTTAATCATACACGCCTTACACCTGAAACTGTTGCCTTCCCTGATAAGGCTGCGCTTAAGCATGAAGAGCCCGCAGGACGCGTGATTACCATGTTCAGTTGGGTGCGCTATGCTGCTGCCGCCGCTGCAGTAGTTGCAGTTTTCATCGGCATTCGATATTTCGGTGGTGAACAACAGCAACAAGGCATTCAACGCTATGCTCAGGAGCAGTATGACAGCAATTCGATCAATCGCAATACCACAAAAACACCGATTATAGAATCGCCGGTTAAACAACAGCAGCAAGAATATGCGCAAACAACAACACCGGAAAAAAATAATATTAAAAGCCTTCCTAAAGAGGAAGTTAAAGAACAAGTAAAAAGGGAAATTAACCCGATACAAGGAATTGATTTTGCGTCGGTTGATCAGATTAAAAGCAAGCAAAAAGATGCAAGCTTGCGCGATATGATGCAACAGGAACCTGAAAATGAAATGGTTGCCATGACCGATAATCAAATCAAAACAGGCAACGCAATGAATAGTACTGTTATTTCATTAAATGATAACAGCACCGTTGTCGACTGGTGGGTAGATGCCATGGCCATTGGAAATGAAGTAGGAGGAGTAGTAAATGGCGTTCGCGAAGCTGAGATCAATCCCTTTAAAAAGAAAGAAGCAGGCGCACAAGAAGTAGTGAAAACAAAAAATATCAATATACCCGGATTTTCTTATTACAGTCGTAAAAAAACAAATCATTAATCGCATAAATCGTATATTATGAAAAGGATTATTTATTTAGTTATAAGCATGCTGGCTCCTGTTGCCATGTTCGCTCAGGTGCCCACTCCACCTCCTCCACCGGTTGTGCCTGTGGAAGGAACTATCAAAGTTGAAGATGAGAAGGTTACTATTACAACCGTGAAAGGCGACATCTTTATTATCGATGAATTTGGTGTGCGTAAAAATGGAATTATGATAGCCGGTGATTCTGAAGCACTGCGTGAAGAAATTGAAGATTTGCAAGATGAGATTGATGATATCCGTGAAGAATCTGCGTCATTGGCTCCTGGTTCAGATGCTTATAATGATCTGATGGATGAAGTTTCTGATCTTGAAGATGAACTGACCGCACTCAGCCCTGAATCCATGTATCCGGATACTTTGCCGGGTGATTCAACCGCATTGACAATTGGTAACTGGCGACTTATCGTTAAAGAAACAGGTGATGATGATGATGTAGATGTTACATTCGGTAAAGTGCCCGCTATTGAAGAAATTAATGACCATTATGTGGATCCGTTTCAAACTGAATGGTTCTTATTTGATATGGGATATAATACCTATTTAAATGCTGATTATAAAACTCAACTCGAAGATAAATACAAACAAATGGAAGACCTCCATGGTTGGGGAAGTTTTGATGTAAATCTGCACGTGTGGCGTTCAAGGGTAAATATGGCTAAAGGATTTATCGATTTCAATTATGGTATGAGCCTCGAATGGCATCATTTCCGCTATGATCAGAATTTCAGTATCCTGCCAAACATGGATTCATTGACATTGGCAACAGAAACATTGGATTACGATAAAAATAAATTCAATACCACCCACCTTGCAATTCCCTTACTCCTCGGGTTTGAAACAAAACCTTGGGATCCTGAAAACAGCTTCCGCATGCAATTCGGCTATAGCCCCGGCTTAATGCTTCGCGGTAAAACAAAACATAAACTGGATGGTAAGAAAGATATAGAATTTGACGATTTCAACCTCGCACAGTTCAGACATGAATTGAATTATGTGATTGGTTACGGCGATTTCAATGTGTATGCGTCTTATGATCTGAATAGCATGTTCGCCGAAGGTGAAGGTCCTGAGTTGCATCCTTTCTCAGTGGGACTCATCATTCGTCGTGGATTTGAATAATTAAAATTTCTGTATAGGTTTGGTCAATAAGAGGTAGGGTGAGGACCCTGCCTCTTTTTTTTATGATAGATTGGATTCATTATCGGGTTGCCTCGATGCATGCAAATCAGCAATTACTTTTCGTTGATGCATCCAAAGCACAATGTCAGCAACCAATGTCAGAAAAAAAGATGCAGTAACAATCCAATATCCCGGCTGCATATCGAAGGTAATTGGAAGGTCTACATTCACAACGCCACCTGAAGATTTAGCATCGTTGAGTGCACTTTTTAAATTGAACATGAGCCCGATCATACATCCGAATCCAATTAATGCAATGATGAGATGCAGGGCATGCTGATCGCGCATTTTTGGAATAAGAAATAAGGCTAAACCCAGCATTGCAGCAATCCATGCATTGAGTGCAAACACATTCGGATCGTATTTTTCCTGCTTTGTTTCAGGTTCATCGTTAGATTCAGTCAGATCGATATCCGGGCTATAACCTGTAGCTAATTCAACGCCTGTAATGGTATCTAAAGTGGTGCCATTGCAATTGATTTCAGTAAACGTAAGAAAGAAACCTAGTAATGCAATAATGCATCCTGCAGGAGACAATAATTTAAATGATCGATATTGTTCTGAAGTAAACGTCATATTGCTTGTTTATTCTGTTGTAGTGATAGTCGTATAATTGACCATGTTTTCCAATTTCCCGCCATTACTGATCATAACTTTTCCGATCTGATCCGTTTTTTTATTTTCCCAGATTTCAACACCTTCAAATTTATCACCGCAGCGATTTGTTAATGTGCCGCCGTCAATGATCAATGTGCCTCCCGGTTTAATAATTACTTTAGCCTGCTCAGGAAGTGAAACCGTGCATCGAATAGTGAGTGTTGCGCCGTCACGAATTTCTATATCGCCCCATAGATCTTTTGCACCATTCCATTCAAGATTTTCATTGCGATAAACTACCACGCGTTCAAATGCATGATACTCACACCAATAAGGAATGGCAAATTGTCTTGCGCCACCGGTTTCTTTTGTAAAATTATATTCCATGCGACCAATCTGACATGGAGTAACAGCTTGCTGACTGATATTGTAATCCATCATATTATTTGAATTAGGGGTATCGCAAGGGGGTACTCCTGTAACAGACCAGCAGCCTGAATTTTTTGGGGTGTCATCACAACTATCATCCCAATTCCATGTATGATTTAAATTAAAGCAATGTCCTAATTCGTGGTTCAACAATTTAGAAAAATAAAAGGCATCATGCGTAAAGGGCACACCGGCATTGGTGTATTTCACGATGTGACCCTGATAATACATACTGAACAATTTGATGCTGTTAATAAAACTTATCCCTGACATTTTGGGCTCTCCGTAAGTCGGACTGCCAATACTATCGGGATCGTGTTCAATCAGAAATATATTAATAATTGAATCTATGCCTACTTGATATTTGCTGATTACTGTTCTGTCGCTTAATGAATTGGGACCTTTTGTTGCACTGCGATTCCAATAACATAAAGTATCATCGCGGTGAAAATAAATACCTTCTTCACCTGTAATGGGATCGCGTTGCAAGACAATGCGAATGGGGATTGGTAAATCAGGCGTGCTGTTACCCAGAGGGAGTGTCATTGGCTGATTATCGTTCCATCGGTTATTGCTTTGCTCAACAATGTCGTGAACAAATTTTCTACCTTCAGCCTCATTCCAACTTCCACTGCCATCACTTTCCTGCATGATATGAAAATTGACGCGCACATAGCGAATGGGTGTTGCGTTGAGGTGATTGGTATCGATGATATAATTTTCGGATTCCTTGCAAACTTTTCCGGGTGCAGGTAAAGAGGCTTGTATAAGGTCACTTTCGCCGGCATATCTAACTACGATCCGATTGCATGATGACGCAAAAATGGCGGTCACCACCAGGGCAAAAAGCTTGACTAAGGTTTGATTGTAGTACATTTGTGGCTCTAAAATAAAGATATATCATGAATAGAGCTTATGGCTTAATGTTAATGATTGTTGCGTGCACATTCGCTTCTTGTGATCAGCGGGGTAAAGAAATCAAGGAGATAGATGCAATGGCTGTAAAAATGGATAGCGTGGCTAAGGCTAATCCTGTTTTTACAGTTGCACATAAAGTAGAAGCTGAAGCTCTGATTACCGAATACCTTGAATTTGTTCGCCAATATCCTAAAGACACGCTTTGTGCTCAATACCTCATGAGTGCAGCGCGTTTATATGAAAAAATGCCTGCTGTAAAGGAAGAATTGCAATTACTGGATAGGTTGATTGAAGAATATCCCGCATCACCATTAGTGCCACAAGCACTGATTACGGCAGCAAATAGTTGTGAGTTGGTGCTGCGCGATTACAATCGTGCAATTGCCTATTATCGCACGTTGCAAGAGAAATATCCTGATAGTCCTTACTCGAAAAATATCGACCTTCAAATTGAATTTATCGGCGACCCTGATGGATTATTTACTGCTATTATGGAACGCGCAGGAAAACCGGTTGATACGCTTGAATCAGTTAACGCTGTGAAATAAAGCCCTGCTCAGCAATTTGCGAATCTCTTCCTTTTGCATTTGCTGATACAATTTTCCTTCTCGCGCATAACTTATTTCGCCATTCTCTTCACTAATAATAATGCAGGTAGCATCACTCTGTTCGGTAATGCCTACACCACTTCGATGACGCATGCCTAGTTTACCCGGAAGATCCGGATTGTCTGATAATGGCAAGATACATTTCACAGCTGCTATCCGGTGTTCAGAAATGATCATCGCACCATCGTGTAATGGGCTGTTTTTATAGAAAATACTTTCTATGAGATCCTTTGTTATCAAGGCATTCAGATGTATGCCCGTGTTTTGATAAAATCCCAGTTGCGATGTTTGAGGAATTACTATTAATGCGCCTGTCTTTGATTCAGACAATGCCATAATAGCCTCTGTTAATGCATTTACTTCCTTCTGATTATACTCTCCGGTTCGAATTTTTCGAAGACTCAAAGCCTTCCAAAAGCGCACCTTTCTGAAATCACTGCTTCTTCCTACATACAATAAAAAGCGTCGGATCTCAGGCTGGAAAACAATAATAACGGCAATTACTCCGACATCGATAAATGCACCCAGAATATCGCTCATTAATGTGAGCTCTAATGCTGCGGCAATCAAACTCAACACATAAACCATCAATAAGCCGATAAATATGTTGATGGCGAGACTGCCTCTTACAAGTCGGTATAACTGAAATAAAATGAATGCAACCAGCAACACATCAACCACATCCACCGGGGTGATTTCCAAAAATCCTATTTTGAATGCTGCCTGCATGCGGTAAAACTACTTAATTTCGAATGCCTGATCTTTGTTCATGAACCCTTTACTATTTTTTTACGATGCGGGCTATCGGATAACGATTATGTGTCGGCTCTTTGTATTTACTGTGTTCGAATACAAAAGCAAGTTGGCCTTCGGCATCGTTCTTCAATGAAGGGTCTGCAATCATTGCTTCATTCAGCATGTTTCTCAGTTGCGGATCCTGTTGCAATATTTCCGCTGCCAGGTCTTCAAACACATAGTCGCTAAACCATTCTTTTTGTTGCAACACGGCATCCATCATCCCCCAGGCAAAAAAAGCATCCGGAGCCTGAGGTTCAAGCACCTGCACAATGTAGAGGTTCGACTCCTGATTCAGCGGAATAATGTAATCGCCCTTCATAAAGTTCAGCGTTTCCGTAACCTTGCGAACCTTAACATTGCTGTGAAAATAATGCCCTTCCCAAGGCCTGTCAACCGAGTCAAAACCGGTGATGTAATAAGATTCAACTGAAATGGCGGTATCCTTTTCCAGTCGCTCCATCCTGACACCATTCCATTGCAATCGCTCTATCACCGGCAACCATGCCTGGGGCACTATATAAGCCTCAGGAGCAACGATTGATAGGGTAGGCGTATAGGTGTCGAAAAAGGGTATCGGCTTCGTGAAGGGCTCATTGCGGTCGTACCAGAGCCTGTCGAGACCTGAAACATCACTTTTCTTGAACTTGGCGGCATACCCGTTGAACATAAACGATTCTTGCTGCTCAGTATCCAATTTCCATTGTAAATTGAACGTATCTGCCTGAATGACAGTCTGTTTTGCAACAGCCCGAGCCTCAATTATTGCGCTACGGTTCTCTTGTATGTAATCGATAACCACTTCTATAAATGCCAACGTTGAGGCCACTCGCTGCGGGTATGGTTTCAACATGTGCGTTTCCGGCATAAAGCCTATGGTATTGAAAAGCGCCGTAAACCCGGTTGAATACCGACCGTGGTCCAGAAATCCGGCAATACCGTTATCAGGGATGCGGTCTACTTCGTTCACATAAGGGCACATGGGGAACCCTTTTCCTTCCATCGCCTTGTATAAGGAAGGAAGCATATCGTTCTTCAGTAAGGCTCCCAAGGGTGGTGTCAATTTGTTATGTTGAGTGGGAATTAATGTCATAACATATTGATAATCAGCACCATTGCTCACGTGGGTGTCTACAAAAATATCCGGATCCCACAGGTGAAAGATTTCTGCAAACGATTTGCTGTTACGAGTATCACATTTCACGAAATCGCGGTTGAGGTCGTAGTTTCTGCCATTGCCTCTGAAGCCATAAGACTCAGGTCCCTCCTGGTTTACGCGTGTAGTGCTGTTCCGATTTAAGGCACCATCGATATTGTAAACCGGAATAATGCAAATAACCAGTCCTTCGAGCGCTGATTTCAAATCGCCTGCACCTGCATATTGCGTTATCAATTGTATACAAGCGTCGATCCCATCCGGTTCGCCGGGATGTATGCCATTGTTGATCAGGAGTATTGCTTTTCCTGCTGCTCTGGCTGCCTCAGGTGTAAATTGTTTATCGCCGTCGATCACCAAAACATCAAGCGGAAATCCTGCATCAGTGGTGCCATAGGACCGCATCTGCATGTAATCGCACATGCTGTCTATATGCTTGAAATAGGCAATGGTTTCATCATAGGTAGGGGTCTTGTTTTCGAGGTATAGTGAAGGGATTTGTGCTTGTGACATAGTAGTTAGAGTAAGTATGGATAAAACGGAAATAATAGTTCGCATAGCCTGGAGTGCCTGATGGAAGGGATAAAAATAAAAAAACCTTTCAGTTGTGCCGAAAGGTTTCATTGTGTGCATTTTGAATGGAATTATTTTTTCACCGAAGTGCCCTTATCAATATCAAAAATGAGATGGATCTTGGTGTTTTTCTTTTTACAATTGATATTATCTGTATAGGTAGCGTCGATACTATAATTGTTGGCTACAGTATGCTCTTCCCAGTTGCCTTCATAATAGGCGTAATTGATCACTTTGATTTCGTGTTTTCCGCGGCTAGTTGTAGCAGAGACTGAATTGGCTTTGCTTTCCTTTGTTACGCTTGAAGTTGCAACCAGTGTGCCATCGATATACAATTCAGTTTTGCAATCGTGGTCGAATCCTTCAACCAGGTTTTTGAATTCCCATCCAACAGAAACTTTTACTTGCTGTTCACCACCGGGAATTGTGGTGAATCCGAATCCGACATAGGCCAGGAGGGCAATAATTGCAATTTTAGTGCTTTTCATAACTTGAATTTGTGTCACAAATATATATATTTCTGACATATATCTGACAATCACTAGACTATATTAGATTTCAAATCGTTGCACGCCAATTGCATGTTCTTGCATTACGATGTCGTACATCGTATCAAAATCGGCTTCATTGTGCACGAAATCGGCCTTGGTGACGTCTAAAATCAATACTTTCTGGTCGGGTGCCTGGCGGAAGTATTCGAGGTAGATCGTTTCAATTTTCTTGAGATAGTCTTTCTTTACCGTTAGCTCAAATTCGCGGCCGCGTTTATAAATATTGGCAACAAGCCTGTCGAGGTCAGAGTGCAGGTAAACAATCACATCGCTTTTGCGCAGTTTGGGGTTGAGGATATTGAAGATCTTCTGAAACAGCGCAAATTCGGCATCATCAAGGTTAACACGCGCGTAGAGCAGTGATTTATTGAACAGATAGTCTATTACATAACGATTTTGAAACAGCTCGGCATCCATCATTTCATTATTGAGCTGTTCATACCTTTCAGCAAGGAAGAACATTTCCATGCCTAAGGCATAGTCTTGTTGTTTGATAAAGAATTTTTGCAGGAAAGGGTTGTCGGCAAAGGTTTCGAGTACCAGCTTCGCTTCGAAGCGTTTAGCCAGTTTGGTGGCAAACGATGTTTTGCCGGAACCGATATTACCTTCTACTGTAATGATTTGATGCGCCATACCTGAAAGGGCGTCAAAAATACAGGAAAACGAAGAATAAAATTGAAAATGTTGAGTTCACCTGTCAGAACTGATAAACGACATCAACCATTTGCACGGCGAGGGTGTCTGTGCAGGCATCTGCAAGCTCTTTGATGGTTTTATTTAACACAGGATGCACCAAATCGGGAGCAATCTCACTCATTGGATCGAGTGTGAACCTACGCTGGGCAATGTGAGCATGTGGAACTGTAAGCACAGGTGATTCGATGGCTAGTTCATCAAAAAACAGGATATCAATATCAATAACCCTTGGAGCCCATTTCTCCGAATTATCGCGTCCCAGCAGGAACTCAACCTGTTTCATGAGGTGAAGCGTTTCAAGCGGTGAGCAAGGTGTTACAACTTTGATTGCCTGATTGTAGAAATTGGGTTGATGTGGCTTTCCCCAAGGCTCAGTCTCATAGATATGCGACTGGCTTTCTACACGTCCAAGGAACATACGAATGGCTGCCGTGGCCTTAGAGAGATTCTCCGACCGGTTACCTAAATTTGTCCCTAACAATAAATAGGCGGTGTGTTCCGTCATCATTGGCTGTCGAGGAGTTATTTCCTTTAGGGGAATAACGTAATCCTGCGAAAATTAGTGCATTCATCAATAAGTAGGTAATAAAGAGTAAGAAAATTTATGAAACCGTTTTTTAATTCCTTTTTCGCCAGTCTTCTGGCCCTTCTGGTATTTACCATATTAGGATTTTTTATAATAGCTGGCATTGCCGGTGCTATCTCACAGAGCTTTGAGAAGGAAAAGACTTCTGTGGAGGGAAATTCTGTTTTAAAACTGAATTTAACATATTCCATTGTAGAACAAACGCAAAGTGGAATGCCGGGCGGATTGGCATTGCTCGGACTTGAAGCTGATCGCGGGTTGGGATTGAATGATATTCTGGCTTCCATCAAGCACGCTGAGACTGATGAAAACATCAAAGGGATTTATGTGCAAATGGGTATTAGTCCAAATGGATATGCCACATTGCAGGAAATTCGTGATGCGCTGGCAGATTTTAAAATGGAGAGTGGGAAATTCGTCATTGCTTACGGTGAGGTAATAGGGCAGAATGCTTACTATCTTGGAAGCGTTGCCGATAAAGTTTATATGAATCCGGCAGGAGCTATAGATTTTAAAGGATTGAGTGCGCAACTCACATTTTATAAAGGAGCGTTGGATAAATTAGGTGTGACTACGCAAGTATTTTATGATGGCAAATTTAAGAGTGCCACTGAGCCTTATCGCATGGATAAAATGAGTCCGGAAAATCGCTTGCAACTGGAAGTGTTTTTGAACGGACTTTTCGATGCCAATGTGAGTGAGATCGCCGCAGATAGAAAAATGCAACCGATGCAATGCAGAGAAATTGCCGACAGCCTTTTAGCATGGTATCCAACCGAGGCTGTGCGATTAGGTTTGCTCGATGGACTGAAATATTATGATGAAGTGTTGGATGAAATGAAATCGCGCATGGGCATTGCCAATGATCAAGAATTGAAAATTGTAGCAATGAGCGATTATCGCAATTCATTTACTATTCCAAAAGTATCTGATAGCAAGGGAACTGTTGCTATTGTTTATGCTGATGGTACCATCATAGATGGTAAGGCAGGAAATGGATTTTTAGGTTCTGCTGATTTTGTGGAAATGATGCAACAAGTGCGAGAGGATGAAAACGTAAAATCTGTGGTGATCCGCGTTAATTCACCCGGCGGTTCTGCCGTTGCGAGTGATGTGATGTGGCGTGAAATTGAAATCACCAAAAAAAAGAAACCTGTTGTTGTTTCTATGGGCGATTATGCTGCCAGTGGCGGGTACATGATTTCATGCAATGCCAACAAAATTTATGCTCAACCAAATACCTTGACCGGAAGCATTGGGGTATTCCTAATTGTACCTGAAATTTCGGATTTAATGGAAGATAAACTTGGTATCACATTTGATACGGCAAATACAGGTATGTATTCAGATTTCCCTTCTATCACCAGAACATTTATGCCGCGTGAGCAACAAATTTTACAGTCGGGTGTAGATAGTACTTATCTGCATTTTAAACAAATGGTTGCAGCAGGAAGAAATTTGTCGGTAGAACAGGTGGAAGAAATTGCACAAGGGAGAATATGGATAGGAGAGGAGGCTAAAAAAATCGGATTGGTGGATGAGATCGGCGGTATCGACGAAGCCATTGCAGCAGCAGCTAAATTGGGTGAAATTGAAACTTACGATATCAAAGAATTTCCGATTCAAAAAGAGAGCATTCTCGATCAAGTACTGGTAAACCTGACGGAAGAAACAAAAATGCAAATGCAGGCAGAAGAATTAGGGTTTATGTATCCGCATTATCGCAATCTCAAAGAATTATTAGAACGCCCCGTGATGCAAGCAAGAATGCCTTATATTCTGGAGATTAAATAAGTAATCAAAAAAATTAATTCACCTCACAAAATCGGCTCCGAATTTCAATGCTTCGGAGCCGATTTTATTTTCAGCAATCGTTGTGAGTAGGTGAGTGGGTGAGTGGGTCAGTGGGTGAGTGGTGAATCGTGACTCGTTACTCGTGAATCGTGAGTGCCAACTTTGCGACTTTGCAACTTTGCGACTTTGCGCGAACCCCACCTCACCCCCTGACCCCCTCTCCACTCCTGGCGTTGCAGAGAGGGGGAATTAATTGCATTTGATGATGAATTATTCTTAAGGTTTAAATTAAAGGTTATGAAAATTGCAATTTTACAGGAGTTGCAAACGCTATTGATTCCCACATTCTCACCCGCCTGCGGCGAGGCTGGCATTCCCACATGGAGCACAGCGACATCCCGCCTCAGCGGGATTCCCACATTTCTCCTCTCTCCTCTCTCCTCTCTCCTCTCTCCTCTCTCCTCTCTCCTTTCTCCTTTCTCCTATTTCTGTCATCTGTCATTTCCGTGACAATTGAACAAAACCCATAAGATACTTTTGATAAAAATCCACATTATGAAGCGACTACTTATTATTTGTTTAGGAATTCTTTCTGCTTTCCCCATGATGGCACAGAATGAAGGCGAGATTAACGGAAAAGTTATTGATGGTGAAACCGGCAATTCAGTACCTTATGCACATTGCATTTTATTGTCAAGCGGTGCAAAGGTGATGGAAGTTGAAGCGGACGACGCCGGTTTATTTTATTTCAAACCTCTAAAACCCGGCACATACGATTTAAATGTATTGTTTGTGGGTTACGACACAGCAAAACTTGAATCTATCGAGTTGGCGTCGAAAGGTATGGTAGTGTTGAATGTAGAAATGTCGGTTGGCACTATACTTCCTCCTGTTTATGTTGGTGCACCGCTAGTTGATAAACAGGTTCCTGAAGTAGTTAAGACCTATAAAGCAAAAGATATTGGTCACATGGCAGTTGACGATGCGCAAGATATTATTCGTCTGGCTCCGGCAGTTTATGAAGATGAAAAAACAGGTGGGATGTCGATTGGTGGTTCGAGAGAGGATGCAACATTATATGTTGTGGATGGTGTGAAAGTGATTGGCCCCTTGTATGTACCAATTAATTCGATTGCTGAAGTTCGCATTATTACGGGTGGTATTCCGGCCAATTACGGTGATGTAACCGGTGGGGTTGTTGAGATCACCACAAAAGGATATTCCGGAGTTTACTGATACCATAAATTTTAATACTTGAGTCCTGCGCAAGCAGCTGTATTGTTTGCTTGAAACCGCCTTCCATGCTCAGAAGGCGGTTTTTTTGTGCCTGCAGGGAGAGTATCGTATATTTATACATTCTTTTATATGAAGCCAGTATTATTCCTACTATCGTTGACAGCATCGGCTTTGCTTGTTCAACATGTCAGCAGTAAAAAATCTGCTGCACCCATTCGCGCGGATCAATCCTCAACAGCCGATGAATGGCTATATCAACAAAAGGCCTTTCCGTACGACAGACCTGATCGTGTGGCCCAGCGTCAGGCCGTGGCAGATCGCTTGCAACAACGCAATCAGATGTTGATGCAGAAAACAGAAGATGTCGACGATTGGCATTTTATCGGACCAATTACTATCGGTGGCAGAATTCTAGATATTGTTTGTCCGGTGGGTGATGATAACACCATTTATGTTGGAACTGCCTCAGGAGGTGTATTGAAATCTACGAATGGAGGAGATTCCTGGGCCAATATTTTTGATGCGCAATCAACATTATCCATTGGCGATCTGGCTATCGATCCAAATGAAAGTAATGTGATTTATGTAGGCACAGGCGAACCCGGAAATGGCGTTGGTTCTGTGACTTATGACGGCAATGGTATTTATCGTTCCAACGATGCCGGAATCACGTGGACAAATATCGGGTTGACAAATGGTGGTAATACAGGAAGAATTGCCATCAACCCACAAAATACGGATATCATTTTTACAGCGATGTTGGGCGATTTGTTTGAAAATACTCCCGACCGCGGAATTTATCGCACTGAAGATGGTGGCACTACATGGGAAAAAGTATTGTATGTCAACGACTCTACAGGTGGAATAGATGTATGTATCAATCCTGAAAATCCTGATATCGTTTACGCAGCAACTTGGGAACGTGTGCGCAGATATAACAGACGTGATTATGCAGGACAGGGTAGTCGCGTGTATAGGAGTGAAGATGGTGGTGATACTTGGGAAATGCTTACAAACGGATTACCTGCCGGCACGCAAGAATTGAGTAAAATATCAATTGCCGTTGCACCTTCTAATCCTGATTATGTATATGCAACAGTTGTAGGAAGCAATGATAAATTGAAAGACATTTATAAATCAACAGACGGTGGTGATACGTGGATAGCATTAAACTGTACTGCGGAGGTGACTACCACATCGCAGGATAACTGGTTTGGTGGAGTGCGCATAAATCCGAATGATGAAAATGAAATTTATTGGGTAGGATTTTATGTATCGCGAAGCACTGACGGTGGATCGAACTGGACAACAATAACTGAAGATGCACACGTTGATTGTCATGCATTATACATTTCACCAACTGATGATAATTTCAGAATAATGGGAAGTGACGGCGGATTATTTTTTACTTATAATGACTTTATTTCGTACACATTCGAGCAGAATATTCCTGTTACACAATTATACACGCTCGACGTGTATCCCGGAGACACATCCCGTTTGATTGGCGGTGCACAAGATAATGGCTCCTTCGCTCGCGATGCAGGAGGAGATTGGGCTTTTGTGAATTGGGGTGATGGTGTGAGCACGCGATTTGTTCCGGTTGATGAAAGTTCCTTCTATGGCAATTATCAATACGGCGGATATTATGGTATTGTTGGCGGGAATTATATGGATTTATTTGGATTTGATTTTGATGAGCGATTTAATTGGCGTAGTCCGATGGAATTAAATCCGCTTAATCCGCAAACAATATATTTTGGCGGGAATACAATATATCGCACAACTAACTACGGGGAATCTGTTTCTCAGATAAGTGGTGATCTAACAGATGGCAGTCAGGGAATCGGTCTGACATTCGGGTCGATATTTACCATTCACAATGCGCCTGCCGACACTAATTATATTTACGTAGGAACAGATGATGCAAATGTTTGGCGAAGTGATGATTATGGCGATACCTGGACATCGATTACAGACGGACTGCCATATCGCTATTGCATGAGTATAGAGACGCATCCCGACAATGCGCAGCAGGCATTTGTGGCTTTCAGTGGTTTTCGATGGGCAGAAGATATCGCACATATCTATATGTCGGAAAATGCAGGTGATACCTGGACACCTATTGATGGCGATCTTCCGGATATTCCGGTTAATGATATTCAAGTTTTCACCATTGGAGATACTACAGGCTTAGCAATTGCTACTGATGTTGGATGCTATTATTCCTATGACCTCGGTGAACATTGGTTTGCACTTGGCACTGCTATGCCCATAGTTTCGGTTTATGAGATAAATTATGATACGGCAACAAATACCCTTTTTGCCGGTACTTATGGTCGAGGAGCCTGGAAAATTGAAATGCCGAGTGCTGAGCCTATTGTGCAATCTGCTACGCAATACGCTGATGTCTCACTCACACTTTGGCCAAATCCGGTCACTGATGTCGCAAATCTGCATTTCAACCGAAAAGTTTCCGAAGCGGATGTAAGCATAGTGAATATGAGTGGGGAAGCAGTGTTCCGCAAGGTGTATAGTGGCGTAAGAGATGTGTCTATCCCGGTTGATGATCTGCCTCAAGGCACTTATATGGTGGTTGCAGAATGGGATGGGAAGCGCATGGTGACTCAAATGGTGCATATGTAATGGTTGCTGATTTGAGTTGGATGTGTTAACTTTGTGTTTTAATGCAAAGCCGCATTATTCTCGATAGTTCCAAGTTCCGACTCACCATTGAGCGGCTTTGTCACCAATTAATTGAAAACCACGGAGATTTTTCTAATGCCTGTATTATCGGGGTGCAACCGCGTGGAGTGAATTTGGCCAAGCGCATTGTATGGAAATTAGAGGAATTGCTGCCCGGAACAAAAATTAAATTCGGCATACTGGATACTACATTTTATCGTGATGATTTCCGTCATCGCGATAAACCATTGCTGGCAGAAGAAACAGATATCGATTTTGTGATAAAGGGTAAAGAAGTGATTTTGGTTGATGATGTTTTTTATACAGGAAGAACAATTCGCAGTGCCTTGGATGCATTGCTGGATTTCGGAAGACCGGAAAAAATTGAATTACTGGTGCTGATAGACAGACGATTGAGCAGACATGTGCCCATCACTCCCGATTATGTAGGTAAAACTATAGATGCCGTTACAAGCGAAAAAGTGCGTGTTGAGTGGAGTGAAAACGGCATTGATGATCGCGTTTGGATAGTACCACATAAAGATTAATATGAGTAACCTGAGTGTCAACCACCTGATCTCCATTAAAGACCTTCAACCGGAGGACATTCATCTTATTCTCCAGACAGCAGATAATTTTAAAGAAGTCCTCAACAGACCGATTAAAAAGGTTCCGACACTTCGCGATATTACCATCGCCAACATATTTTTCGAAAATAGTACACGCACACGCATTTCTTTCGAGCTCGCTGAAAAGCGATTGAGTGCCGATATCATTAATTTTTCAGCATCGGCATCTTCGGTAAAAAAAGGTGAAACACTTATCGATACCGTTAATAATATTCTTGCCATGAAAGTAGACATGGTGGTAATGCGACATCAAAGTCCGGGAGCGCCGGTTCTACTCAGCAAGCATATTAAAGCTAATATCGTTAATGCAGGTGATGGCACGCATGAACATCCTAC
>JAIBBA010000058.1 GCA_019694895.1 Chitinophagales bacterium | reverse complement strand
CAAATCCATGTAATGCATTAATCCGTGAAATCCATTAATCCGTCTAATCCGTGATTCAGACATCTTCGGCAGTAAAAGTTTAACCTTTAAGCGCTTAGTGTTATGAATAGAACAATTGAATATCAAACACCGAAAACCTCAATCTACAACAATCGAAACAAATCCATGTAATGCATTAATCTGTGAAATCCCCAAATCCGTCTAATCCGTGATTCAGACATCTTCGGCAGTAAAAGTTTAACCTTTAAGCGCTTAGTGTTATGAATAGAACAATTGAATATCAAACACCGAAAACCTCAATCTACAACAATCGAAACAAATCCATGTAATGCATTAATCTGTGAAATCCCCAAATCCGTCTAATCCGTGATTCAGACATCTTCGGCAGTAAAAGTTTAACCTTTAAGCGCTTAGTGCTATGATTGACACTAGTCTATCTCATTTTTCATCAACCATACTCAACAAACGCTCTCATAGATTTCCAAATCCATGAAATCCTAAATCCGCGAAATCCTTTAATCCGTCTAATCCGTGATTCAGACAACTTCAGCCGTATTGTGCAACTTTCACACAAGAACAGAAATGCAGTGTGTAAGTGTGAAAGTATGTAAGTGTGCTGCATAATACACGATATAAACCCCATCGCCCCACAAAGCAATTTACGTTTTAACCTATCTTTACGGCAAATAATTTGCTATGTCAAGAAAAAAAGTGATCGTACTTGGTGCCGGAATGGTGGGGAAAGCTATGGCTATTGATCTGGCCAAGGATTATGAAGTGTATTCTGCCGATATCAATACCGAAGCGCTTCAACGCCTTGAAAAGCATGGTGTGCGCACCATTCATGCGGATCTGACCAGCAAGGAATTGATACAATCACTTATTGAAGATAAGGACCTTGTGATTGGGGCTGTGCCGGGTTTTATGGGATTTGAGACATTGAAAACTGTAATTGAATCGGGTAAAAATGCCAGCGATATATCTTTTTTTGATGAAGATCCTTTTTTACTTGATGCATTAGCGAAACAAAATGGGGTTACTGCGGTAATGGATGTTGGTGTGGCGCCGGGAATGGATAATATCATTCTGGGTTATCACAACAAACGCATGCAGGTGACAGATTTTGTTTGTTTGGTTGGTGGCTTACCTGCTGCTAGATTATGGCCGTATGAATACAAAGCACCGTTTTCACCAATTGATGTGATCGAAGAATATACACGTCCTGCCAGATTTGTTCAGGATGGAAAAGTTGTTGTCAAAGAAGCTCTTACTGATCCTGAATATATGGATTTCACAGGCATCGGCACACTGGAAGCATTTAATTCAGATGGCTTGCGCTCACTTATCAAAACCATGCCTCATATTCCAAATATGATAGAACGCACGTTGCGTTATCCCGGTCATATTGCATTGATGAAAGTATTGCGCGAAACAGGATTTTTCAACAAAGAGTTTATTGATGTGAAAGGCACTCATGTTCGCCCTATTGATGTAACATCAAAATTATTATTCCCCAAATGGAAGCTAGGCGATGAAGAACATGAATTTACGGTAATGCGTGTGATCGTTGGCGGAATTGAAAATGATAACCAGGTTACTTATACCTATGATCTGCTCGACAGATATGATCCTGCTACTAAAACTTCTTCCATGGCGCGCACAACGGGATATACATGCACTGCGGCTGCGCGATTAATATTGGAAGAGATGTATACAAGAAAAGGAATTTCTACGCCGGAGTTTTTAGGAGAGGAAGAAGCACATTTCCACTTTATCATGCGCCATCTGGGTGAACGTGGAATCAGCTATCAGAAGTCGCAAAAGCTTCGCTAATAGGATACAACAAAATGTAAATATGATACGGAAATACATATTTTCCGTATGTATTATTATTTCGCCGCCTCGTGCTTATCCCACACCATTTTCGCTACATTATATGTTCCATGTTCGGAATAACCGACGTTGTAAAACCAGCCTTCGTACATAAACTTATCATAATATAAATATATTGTCTGTGCGTTTCCGGATTTATAATACGTTAATGCGGAATGTAATCTTAACTCTGAGCCTTTCTGATACATCCCTATAACTCTTGGATCCCGATACATAAATTCCACATCTTTTTGATGTTGAAGGTTTAAATGCTCAGGCTCTCTTTCGGAATAATTTGAAATTACTGTTCGTTGACCTTGATAATCGTAAGGATCTAGCACTGAATCGAGCGGATATATGGTAATTGAGTCAAAAGTGTCTTTAATCCAACTGACGTCAGGAGGCATGATTTGCGTAACTGTCTTATCACAAATATTAATCTTTACGCCATGTGTCGTATAATAAAATCCTTGCTTTTTTATTCGGGAATCAAAATAAAGTTCACATGAATCTTTAAAGTATTGAACCGCAATTATGAATGAATCCTTTTCATAAATTTGATATAACCAAGAATAGGGAGTTTGATAATTAAGCCTTTTAACTGCAACTTCGTCTATTTGTTGAACCTTGACCAATTCTATGGTATAATCATTGATATTAATTGTGTTAATTACTATCCGACTGGAATCCTGTGCATGGAGAGCGCAGTGCATTAAAACCATAGTAGTGCCGAATATCAATAGGTTACGCATAAAATATAAATCTAGTTTTCAAAGTTAAGATGCAAGTTCAATATAAATTCCATAATAAATCATAAAATATTTTGAGAAGAGCCGAAAATAAGGGCCAATTAACAATTTGGCCAAGGATAAGGATCAATATACGGCTCTAGTTTAGGGTTAATAATAAGAATAAAAATGCATTGCAAAGCATTATTTTCGTAATTTACCTGTTTGCCGGAAAAAAACATTTTGCAGGTATCTCATTGTTAAACTAAAAGGATAAACACGCTAGCTTAAATAAATACTTAGCCATGCAAAACCCAACACTGCATAACGTACACTCATTTTCGTCTAACGCATATATGCTCAGAACTTCCTACTCAGATCCCACCTCATCGCTCCGAATGTTTTTGTAATTTTCCATTTATATAGGTGTTTGTAACAATTAAATTAGTATAAAACCATGCACCTCCGTTTTCTACAGTAGCCCCTTTAATCGGGAATTGTATTTCAATGCTGCCGGTAAATGGTTGTCCATTAATATACAAATCGTTGAATGCTAATCTGTGCATAAACTCTTCTGCGGCGAGTTGATCATATCGGCCATACAACTCATCAGAAAAGAGACATAGGTTGCATACTACAATGTGATACTTGAACACATATTTGGGCTGATGGTCAATTATTACAGGCGCAACAGCAGTTTCGATGTTGATGGTATTTGCATCTTTGAAATTATGAAATGGAAAACCACGTTGCTTATTATATAATGTTGTTACACTATCGCTATTTGCCGCAACTAATCCTACACAGAAGGGTTTAGAATAAATCGAATCTCCATAGCTATTGACAACCCCTATTCTATACCATCCGTCTGTTAAATTGCGTTCACCCATTGGGTTTGTTTGAGATATTACTCTCTTTTGATTTTCATAAAATACCGCAGAGGTGCCGGATTCTTCGCCAATGTAATGAAACGTTGTGCTAAATGCTGTAGAATGCCAATGCCCCCGGTAGGATTCTTGAAAGTCAGTAATAAGGATACCATTACTTGTTGTAAGCAAATTTCCTGTAAAATAAACATTTATATTATAGGCATCAGATTGCTCAACGGTTATAGCGGCCGGAATATATTTCTGATATTTTACAATGTCTGTTGGTAGTGCCATTTCAAGCAACCCTGCTTTACTAAGTATTGATTTTGTTTCCGGTGTAATTCCATGTTTTACAGCAGCATAAAGTATTTCCCGTTCATTTTCATTTATTTTAAGATCTCTTGCCGGTAAAGAACAATCCAAACTATAATATCCCGGCATAAAATAAATTTGTTGCAAAATAGTTAATTCATAACGTGTCGTTTTTGGAATATTATGAAAGTCGATGACCATAGAATCTGCTCCTGCTATAATGATCATACGTTGGTCAGGAGACGGATTATTTCCTATGCTAGGAGAAATAAAATAAGCAAAAGACTCGGGAACATACAATCCATAATAATCAAAATCGGATGGATTAAACAATGGAAGTTGTTTTTTATGTTGATTCCCTTCTTCCCTTAATTGGAAATGCTGAATGATTAGTGGCTGAATATTAGTTGATGTCCCTGAAACCGGCTTAAGAACACCTGCATTATTTATTTGAAACACATTATCCAAATAAACAATTTTTTGAATAAACAAGCCCCCATCCTTTTCTTGAGGTTGTGCTGAAAGGGTAAAGAAGGCACAAGTGAGCAGAAATGTATATAACAAAGACTTCATATGACCAAAGGACAGCATCTACTACCAATTATTATGCCAGCTAAACCAATGGACTAAAATATGATATATTTTTATACTAAAAAGTGGAATTTTTAATATGCATTAATTAAATGAAGCATCCATCTTATTTCAATAAATACATTATGGATGGCCTAATTTAGCAGAAAATATAGTGCAGATTATCGCATCAAGCGTTTAATATTCTTGTCGGGGATAAACCACATAATTGCAACCAAAACAAAAATCACCTGGCTAATCATTGGGTTGATAAATGCCGCTCCGATTGAGAATGAGTAAAGAAATAAACTCAGTATTCCTTTTCTGCGCTGCGTATTCAAGGCCGCTGTTAATTCAGCATTTTCGCTGTGGCATTGCATGATCATATACATCAATACATAATAGCTCATTCCACATAAATTCATCAATATGGAGTATGCGATCACTGTATTTTGTGCAAAATGATTTTCACCCATCCATGCTGTGGCGAATGGTATCAGCGACAAGAAAAATAAAAGTGCCGCATTAGACCAGATGATACCGGCAGAAACATTTTTTACAGTATGCAACAGATGATGGTGATTGCCCCAATACACTGCCACATAAACAAAACTCAACACATAGCTCATAAATACCGCAATCAGTTCATGCAGTGCGCTCCACTCTGCGCTGTGCGGCACTTTCAATTCCAACACCATAATGGTTATAATGATGGCGATTACACCATCGCTAAATGCTTCGAGTCTACCTTTGGTCATAGTTATGAATGCTTGGGGTGTTCGGCCTCATCGGCTTCTTCCTGAAAGTGCGCAAACTCATCTGTATGATGATCATGACTTCGCTTCGGAAAGTTAAAAAGCCAACTTGTAATAACCGGCAAAATAAAAATACAAACTGTAATCAATGAAAAATAAAGGTCTGTTTTTTCACTTTCAAGAAATAAACAGAATGGGGTTTCTCTGCCATATTCATTACAAATAAATGAAGCTAATAATTTCAGCCCTAGCAATCCAATGATGAGAAATGCGGAGGTATTCAGAAAGCTAAATCGCTCCAGTAATTTTATTACCCCTTGTGCAACAAAACGTATGGCAAGTATGCCTATAAAAACACCCGTACAGATCAAATAAATATTGTCTGTATAGGCAACGGCAGCAAACACATTATCGATGGAGAATGCCAGGTCCATGATATTTACCAGAATAACCGTACTCCAGAAGTTACCGATTCTTCCGACAGTATTTTTATAAAACCAATTTGATTTCTTGTCAAGCGTATCGTCCGAAATATCATTCGTTGCGCTGCTTCGAAAATAGTCCAGAGCAAGGTATAGCAGATATAATCCGCCCAGTGCCTTCAGCCAAACAACCTTAATTAATTGAGTAGCAAGCAATAATGCCAGGCCTCTAAAAAAGTATGCGCCAAAAATGCCATATCGCAAAGCTTTGCCACGCTGTTCCTTTGGGAGGTCCATTACCATTGTTCCCATCACCAGCGCATTGTCTACACTGAGCATGCTTTCAATCAAGATAAGATTGAACACGATGATAGCCGCCTCAGTTGGCGAGTGTCCGAAGAATGCCTGGAAATCGAATAAAATGGTTTGCAGCATGGTTTGTAATTTAAATAGATTCCCTCTGCATTGTTTGTTCCCACGTCCAGGCAGAATGCATCATTTCCTCAATAGAGCGGGTAGGATGCCAATGAAGTGATTGCATTGCTTTTTCGGTATTTGCATAAATTGCAACTACATCACCCTGACGGCGCGGACCAATTTCAAATGGCAATGAAACCCCTGTACTACGTTCAAATGCGCGAATAAGTTCAAGCACGGTAACGCCTCGTCCCGAGCCCAAGTTAAATACGTCGAAAGGAACTTGTTGCTGTCCGGAAAGTTGATATTGCAATGCAGCGGTATGTGCTGCGGCAATATCCATCACGTGTACATAATCGCGAATGCAGCTTCCGTCGCGGGTAGGATAATCGGTTCCGAAAATGGTAAATCCTTTTTTCTTACCAATTGCTGTTTGGGTGATATTCGGCACCAGATTTTCAGGTTCACTGTAAGGAATTTCGCCAATCCTCCCACCATGATGCGCGCCCACCGGATTAAAATATCGAAGCGCAATAAATTTTGTTTGCACATTTGGAGCATGTGCAGCAATCATTTGTTCGCTGATGAGTTTAGTCCACCCGTAAGGCGATTCGGGTGTGGCCATTGGTGCGTCTTCTTTAACCGGTTGTTGCGCGGTATTTCCATAAACACTGCAAGATGAAGAAAATACGAAATTGGGAATATGAAATTCATCAGCAATACGCAACATATTGAGTGTGCTGTTGATATTATTTTCATAATATACCAATGGCTTAACAACAGATTCGCCTACCGATTTAAATGCAGCGAAATGAATGATGCCGTCAATTTTTCCATGCTGATCAATAATATTTCGCATTTTCACCAGATCACGGCAATCGACGCGATAATTGTGAAATTGCTTCCCGCTGATTTCTCGAATTCTATCGGCAATAAAAGTCTTTGAGCGCGAAAGATTATCTATAGAAATAACGTTAAACCCCTTTTCCAAAAGGTCAATAGCCGTATGAGAGCCAATGTATCCGCAACCGCCGGTGATGAGAATAGTATTCAATAGAATTTGTTTAATTAGCTGATTAGCAAATTAGCTAATTAGCTGATGGAATTTTTTTAATTAGCCAATTAGCAAATTAGCTAATTAGCTGATGGAATTTTTTTTTAATTAGCCAATTAGCAAATTAGCCAATTAGCCGATGGAATTTTTTTAATTAGCCAATTAGCCGATGGAATTCAATTATTTTCTGTTGTACTGATTTACTAATTTATTTGTTTGTTTGCCAACTTTCAAACCTACTAACTTGCTAACCTGCAAACTTGCTAACTTGCTAACTTGCCAACTTTCAAACCTGCTAACTTGCTAACTTGCTAACTTGCCAACTTTCAAACCTGCTAACTTGCTAACCTGCTAACTTGCCAACTTTCAAATTTGCTAATTTGCTAATCAGCTAATTTGCTAATTACTTCAAGATTCTCATTAAATATTGCCCATAGCCACTTTTCATTAACGGTTGTGCTATTTTTTCAAGTTGTTCGGCGTTAATAAATTTCTTGCGATAGGCAATTTCCTCAATACATCCGATATTTTGTCCTTGTCGTTGTTCAATTAATTGGATGAAAGTACTGGCAGCCATCAATGAGTCGAAGGTGCCTGTATCGAACCATGCAGTGCCTCTTGGCAGCACACTTACCTTCAATTTTCCTTGACGGAGATATTCTTTATTTACATCAGTAATTTCATATTCGCCACGCGGACTAGGTTTAAGGTTTCTTGCGATATCAACCACGGTATTATCGTAGAAATACAATCCGGGAACAGCATAATTTGATTTAGGCTGAAGTGGTTTTTCTTCAATGGACAGCACATTGCCTGCTGCATCGAAATCAACAACGCCATAACGTTCGGGGTCGCTAACATGGTAGGCATAAATAATTCCGCCATCGGGGTTGTTGTTAGCAGTAAGGAGCTCGCCCAGTCCGCTGCCATAAAAGATATTATCACCAAGCACCAGGGCAGCCTTATCGTTCCCTATAAAATCGGCTCCGAGGGTAAATGCCTGTGCAAGCCCATCGGGGGAAGGTTGTTCTACATAAGAAAATGAGCATCCTATTCGAGATCCGTCGCCCAGCAATCTTTGGAAGCCCGGCAGGTCGTAAGGGGTGCTGATGATCAGAATATCCTTGATGCCCGCCATCATGAGGGTCGACAGGGGGTAGTAGATCATGGGCTTATCGTATATGGGCATAAGCTGTTTGCTGATAGCCAAAGTAATTGGATGAAGCCTTGTGCCGGATCCGCCGGCTAGAATGATTCCCTTCACTTTAAGTGGTTTGCGGCAAAGATAGGGTCAGAAGAGGAGTTTATTGAGTTTTTAGGGCATCAAAGGTTGATTGATTGCACGGGATTTTAGCAGAAAATACCTTTTCCAACACAAAACAAGTCAATGAAACCGGCGGGCAGTTAGTCAATACACAGCAACGTTCAAGGCAGAACGGAGATTTTGGGGTAACTTCTATGGGTAACTAAAGTTTTCATGCTATCAAATATTATCATCAAACCGCTTACGCATCGTGGTGGAGAACATTACGCATTATTTTTTTCTTATGATAAAAAACTTGTTGACCAGGCAAAAAAAGCGGGTTGCCGGTTCAGCTTCCAAAATAAATGTTGGTATTTGCCTGCCACAAAAGAAAATCTGCATAAGTTATTCACAGTATTTAAAGGCGTTGCGTGGTTAGATACAAAAGCAATAAAGCACAATAGTGGTATAGCAAAACCGGTTGAAAAAAAGAACCGGGTTTCGGTTGCAGAACCATTACCTGATGCGCGCTTAGCGGAACTGGAAAAATTAAAGGAGTGGATGCAACACAAGCATTATAGCGAACGCACAATAAAAGTGTATCTTGATTGTGTGCGATTATATTTCTCGGTTAACAGAGACAAGGATCCGCATGCCATTAACCGGGAGGATTTTATTTCATTCATTAGGGAGCATATCATTGCTCGCAAATTATCGTTCACATATCAGAATCAGTTTGTAAATGCGCTGAAACTATTTTTGCAAATGGTATATGGTTTGCATGTAAACACTGATTTTCTGGAGCGTCCGCGACGGGAACACAAGCTTCCAAACGTATTGTCGAAACAAGAGGTATTATCAATATTAAAACACACTGATAACATCAAACACAATCTGATGTTACGTTTGGCTTATGGGTGCGGATTGCGTGTTGGGGAAGTTTTGGCCCTGCGGGTTGATGATATTGACCGCATGAGAAGGTGTATACAGATCCGACTGGCAAAAGGGTTTAAGGATCGGGTTGTGCCTTTACCCATATCTGTCGAACCTATATTAAATATGTATATAGAGAGGTACCAACCAAAATACTATTTATTTGAAGGGGAAAAGCCCAACAGTAAGTATACCGAAAGGAGTCTTCAATTGGTATTAAAAAAGTCAGTAACTTTAAGTGGGATCACCAAACCTGTTACCATGCACTGGCTGCGACATTCATACGCCACGCATATGCTGGAATCGGGGGTTGATACGCGATTTATACAAGTTTTACTGGGACATAAGAACATCAAAACCACAGAAATATACACCCATGTCAGCACACATCAGATCAACGCCATCAGCAGTCCGATCGACAGCCTCAACCTCTAATATAAGCCGAAACCATTTTAACATTTCCTTCGGCTATACTCCGGTATAGATATTAGGAAGGAAATAATGCTTCGGCAATAAACAAGTTATAGCAAATGCGGCTATGCGGATTCACATATTACAAGAGTTTGACCGGTGACGGTTTTTTTGACAGCTCATGACAAGGATTTAATGACTACAATTCTATTCTTTAACATTAAATCTTTAAAAATGAGAACTATAACAACGAAATCCATTTTGCTGACAATTGTCAGTATGATTATTAAAACCACCTTACACGCCCAATATTACCCTGACGGCGAAATTGACACTTCCGGACTTGTCATTGAAATAGTTCCTGATGGCATGGACACGGTATTCTATTTTGGCGAAGAAGAAACAATAGATACCGCTGCTCTCCGACTGACTTATTCGGGATATCATGATGCCAATACCTATCAGGCAAAAATCGGGCTGACTGACTCTACCATTTATGTTCGTATCGGCAACTCCGTGAAAAGCGTAAACAAAGGACTACTCGGCTATCACCTGGGTGGCGCTTTTGATAACCAAACCATACCAAATGACAGCAGTGCCATTGACCAGTGGAATTGGTTGAGTGAACTGCGTCCGGAATCTGTGCGTATTTTCTCAGGCTCGTTCAGTAAATTCATGCACCCGATAACCGGTCCGGGATATGGATATGATCTGGAAGAAATTATCCGGTTTTATGATATCACTGATGGCATAATTGATTCAGTTACATTTGAAGATGCGCTGGATGATGAGGATGAGGTAGATTCACTTTCGCAATGGATTGAATCTTCTGACATAAACCAATACCTAAAATATCGCACCAAATGGCTTTCCCAATTTGACATTGACTCCACTCGTCGGTATATTGATGACTTTCTGTATCTGATCAAGAAGATCGAAACCGAAAATTCCGGACACCGGGTAAAAGTGATCGTTTGTCTGGATATCATGGCATCCTCAGCAACTGAATGCGCCGATATGGTGAAGTATCTCCGGGACAATGACATTTGGGATTGCGAAGTGGCTTATGTGGAACTGGGCAATGAAATGTATTTCAGCTTTGCCGAATCCATGATGGGGTTGCACAATTTTGATGATTATTGGACGTATATCAACGGCGGTTATCCTGACGATCTTAGTCAGTATGTAGTAGGCGATTCTGTTTGGTATGACCATGATTATATCTCTGCATTCAAGTCTGACCCAGCCTTTCAATGCAAGTTAGCTGTTCCGGCAAGAAACCTCGGCGCCGGCTATGCATTCTTTACACCGGAGTATGTTGGCTTTGTTGAAGGAGCCGAGTCATGGAATGATACTTTAGCCACACACTACATGGATTCTATTCAGGTTGGTACCGGAGCCGCTTATGTGAAAAAATTTGATGGCGTTGTTCTGCATCCCTATTATGATGAAAGCAACTGGGAGGGCATTCCTGATACTACTCTGCTTGACGATTACCCCTGTGTGAATCTGGGTGACGCCGACACAACAAATGATGAGTGGACATACCACCTGTATGACGACAGATTGGAATGGGCCTTTGACAGCATCACCTATAACTTCCGCTGGCTCATCAGGCAGGGATACAACGAAAGTTACCTGGAGCACAACAATCATTTGCAATTCTATCTCTCCGTAGCCAATGGAGGCAAAGACCTGCTCACGACGGAATACAACTACAAATATGAAGGAAATGAGAATAAGATCGGTGTTTATGGACAGAGTTTTATGCATGCCTATCTACTACAGGAATGGATATTGCGGAACATCAAGATCAATTACAATGCTGACTTCCGGGCCGGGTTTTTCAAGTATGCCACTGTGCAGAATTTTGCGGGTGCCACCGAGAATTGCCTCGTATATCCTGCTAATGCAAGAGAGCGTGAATTCTTGGGTAAAGATATAGCACCATACGAGGGAGTTCCTGACAGCATTGAACGAAATTACCATATGAAGCGCACACCCTATTTTGTGATGGAGCTGCTCAGCGAGATCAGTAAGCAAAATCTGCGGTATGTGCAGTCAAATTTTACAGTCTTTATCAATAGTTTCAACATCCAGCCCACTATCTTCACAGATCCGGATAAGGATTATTTATATATGTATTTTACCAATGTGCGTGATACGGTTCAACGGTATTCTATTAATACCGCCTATACGGCTGGCTTTTATACAGGTGGTTATGGGATAAAGATCACGGACACGGCTACGATCTATTGTGTTGATGCACTGAAGAACTATTCTACCAGCGGTAAAGGCGGAAACTCACTATTCGATCTTAATGAATGTTATGACGAGACCATATTGTTTCCGATCGAAATCACAGAAGTAGATACCATACTAAATACTCCCTCATGCCCGGGGAGTGGAGACCCGCTGAAGTGTATAGTGGTTCCGGCTTATTCCTTTGGATATATTAAGATACCTATCGCACCTGACATTCCGCTGAAAGAATCTGTTCTTCAGGAGAAAATCGATTTCGTTGTGTATCCCAATCCAGCATCAGGGTCAGTAAATATTCTTGCGCCGGCACTTCAGGTTGGCAAATCACAAATATTAGATTGCCGGGTGTTCAATTCGATGGGAGCAGAATGTCTCCATATTAACATTCAAAACGGGGGGGCTATTGATGTTTCAGCCCTGCCATCCGGGGTATACTCTGTTTTGATTAACTTTGGTATGGATGAAAGCAAGACGGTTCAATTTGTAAAGCAATGACAAGCAGAAAAAACACGCTTTTGCATTATGCCTCTATGGCCGCCTGTGTATTGAGTGCAAAAACACTCGCCGCACAGGCGGTTTATACAGACCTGGATCCCGACGTGGTGGTGGAAATGGATCCGGAAATCCTGAATATTGACATGAATGGCGATGGGGTATTGGATTTTGCATTCATGAATGAAATATACACCATATTCACATTCGACTCTGAACCACAAAGCTATCGAGAGCGCATTTGGGCAGGGCCGAAAAATCCGGATAATGCGGTTGCGGGAAGTGTCAGATTGTATGGTTCTGCGGAATCTAATTATTATTATACTTATTTCCCATTCGCACTACCTAATGGTTTTTTAATTAATGAGTTGCTTACATTTCAAAATGCCGGATATCAAAGAATGGCTTTCGCAACCTCCAATGGAACTCACCATCTATTAGAAGGCGGCAACTGGTATCCAGAAATTAACGACCATTATTTAGGAGTACGGTTTTTAGATACTTTAGGTTGTAATCATTACGGCTGGATACGTTGTGATGTGATGGAAGAGGGTCGGGTGCTGGTGGTGAAGGACTATGCGTATGAAACCAAATGCGATACACCTATTCTTGCAGGCGACACTATTGGTGATACAACAGTAATTGTAGATATTGAAACGCCAATAATTGATCACTTTTTAATATGGTCGTCCGGGTTTACGATTCACATTTTAACTGATAAAATGGATCAGCCGGCCTATTGTGCAGTGGTAAATTCAACCGGACAATTGGTGCACGAAGGAATGATTGACCAAATACATTCGGAAATTAATTTAAACCATCCAAGCACTGGAATTTATTTTGTAAAGCTTGTGGACAGAAATGGAATAGTAATAATCAGGAAAATTGCCTTAAAATAAGCATTGAACTCAGAAACCGCCGCACAAGCTATAACAAGCGGTTAGCGCAATGGCGGGCAACATGCTAAATTTGAAAATTTTACTTCGCTTCAACTTTACTGCAATGTCGAAAGTTATACCATCCGAAATCCCGCCACTGCGCCAACCGCTGAACCGTTATAGCCAATGCGGCTATTCGGATTCACATGTAATGATAATTCCACAGGTAATGGTTTTTTTACATATCATGATAACAGTTAATGGCAGTATATTCATTTTAATAATTAACAATTTATCACAAAAGCATATTTTAAAAACATCATAGTGCTGATTATTGTCAGTGCAATTCTATCACCATCCTACAAACACAAAATTGTTCTGACAGCGAAATTGTAAGTTCAGGTCTTGTCATTGAAATAGGTCTCGATCGCTTGGACACAATTATCTATTATTTCGAAGAAAGAACATAAGCTACCGTTGCTCTCCGGCACTTCCGGCTGGAAAATCCCAAATGTTAGAGTGCCGTGTATTTAATGCTATGGGTGCAGAGTGTTTGCAAACCAACATTCAAAACGGGGGGGCTATTGATGTTTCAGCCCTGCCATCCGGGGTATACTCTGTTTTGATTAACTTTGGTATGGATGAAAGCAAGACGGTTCAATTTGTAAAGCAATGACAAGCAGAAAAAACACGCTTTTGCATTATGCCTCTATGGCCGCCTGTGTATTGAGTGCAAAAACACTCGCCGCACAGGCGGTTTATACAGACCTGGATCCCGACGTGGTGGTGGAAATGGATCCGGAAATCCTGAATATTGACATGAATGGCGATGGGGTATTGGATTTTGCATTCATGAATGAAATATACACCATATTCACATTCGACTCTGAACCACAAAGCTATCGAGAGCGCATTTGGGCAGGGCCGAAAAATCCGGATAATGCGGTTGCGGGAAGTGTCAGATTGTATGGTTCTGCGGAATCTAATTATTATTATACTTATTTCCCATTCGCACTACCTAATGGTTTTTTAATTAATGAGTTGCTTACATTTCAAAATGCCGGATATCAAAGAATGGCTTTCGCAACCTCCAATGGAACTCACCATCTATTAGAAGGCGGCAACTGGTATCCAGAAATTAACGACCATTATTTAGGAGTACGGTTTTTAGATACTTTAGGTTGTAATCATTACGGCTGGATACGTTGTGATGTGATGGAAGAGGGTCGGGTGCTGGTGGTGAAGGACTATGCGTATGAAACCAAATGCGATACACCTATTCTTGCAGGCGACACTATTGGTGATACAACAGTAATTGTAGATATTGAAACGCCAATAATTGATCACTTTTTAATATGGTCGTCCGGGTTTACGATTCACATTTTAACTGATAAAATGGATCAGCCGGCCTATTGTGCAGTGGTAAATTCAACCGGACAATTGGTGCACGAAGGAATGATTGACCAAATACATTCGGAAATTAATTTAAACCATCCAAGCACTGGAATTTATTTTGTAAAGCTTGTGGACAGAAATGGAATAGTAATAATCAGGAAAATTGCCTTAAAATAAGCATTGAACTCAGAAACCGCCGCACAAGCTATAACAAGCGGTTAGCGCAATGGCGGGCAACATGCTAAATTTGAAAATTTTACTTCGCTTCAACTTTACTGCAATGTCGAAAGTTATACCATCCGAAATCCCGCCACTGCGCCAACCGCTGAACCGTTACTGGCAAGCGTAATAAAGCAGCATAAACAAGATTTTTGAGCCAAAATAATCAAAAAAGCCATTTATTTTGCTTAAGATTACAAAATAAAGACTATATTTGCAGACATTTAATCAAAAACAAAAAGAAAGATGCTTCTGCAATTTTCAATTAAAAACTTTAGGACATTTAAGGACAAAGCGACTTTGAGCCTTATTGCTTCCAACTATGATAAAGACACCAGAGAGCACGAAAACATTGTAATAAATGACAGCTTTGGACTAAGACTCCTCAAAAGTGCAGTTATTTATGGTGCAAATGCGAGTGGCAAAAGCAAGTTGCTTGACGCATTTGCATTTATGCGATATTTCGTAATCAATAGTTCAAAGGAAAGCCAAAAAGGTGAGACTATTGAAGTTGAGCCTTTTAAACTAAGCACACAGACAGAAAACGAACCATCTGAATTTGAAATCATTTTCGTTCACAAAAATGTGCTTTATCGTTATGGCTTTGAAGCGACAACTGAGAGAATTGTATCTGAGTGGCTTTATCACAAACCAAAAACAAAAGAAGTTGAACTTTTTTATAGAGAAGGAAGCACCTTCAATACTCACGAACGAAGTTTCACCAAAGGCAATACTGTTGTCAAGGAAGGTTTAGTTCGAGACAATGCTTTATTAATTTCTGTAGCCGCTCAATTCAATGAGAAGACTGCAATCAATGTTTTAGATTGGTTCAAAAGACTTAAAACCTTGTCAGGATTAAAAGAATCAGGATACCAGGGTTTCACTATGGGTAAAACCGAAGACCCCAAACACAAAGTGAAAATTCTTGAACTATTGAAAGCCGCTGATTTAGGAATTCAAGATATCGAACTACAAAAACTTGACATTGAAAGTCTTCCTAAAGGAATGCCAAAAGAACTCAAGGAGAAATTAATTAGAGAAGTGCGAGAAGAAAAAAAAGAATATGTATCTGACGTATTGACAAAGCATAAAAAATATAACGAAGACTTAAAATCAGTAGGAAGTGTTAGCTTTTCATTAGAAGATGATGAATCGTCTGGAACAAGAAAGTTTTTCGCTCTTACAGGTCCTATTCTCGATGTTATTGAAAACGGTTACACTCTAGTAGTTGATGAGTTAGACTCAAAACTTCATCCAAATTTGGTTTGTAAAATCGTTTCACTTTTTAACTCAAATGAGTTTAACAAGAAGAATGCACAATTGATTTTTAATACACACGACACAAACTTATTAAGCTCAGGTCTATTTAGAAGAGACCAAACTTGGTTCACAAACAAAAATAAATATGGAGAAGCAAAGCTTTACTCCTTAGCTGACTTTAAATCAGATGAAGTAAGAAAAACAGAGCCTTTTGAAGACAACTACATCAAGGGAAAATATGGTGCAGTTCCATTTCTTGGCTTTTTTGATAACCTAAAATTTTTATTGACAGAAAATGAAAATGAAGGACAAAAAAGCTGAACAGAAAGCAGCCAAACAAAAGCACCGTGAACAATTAAAGGCTCAACGTAGAAAAGAACCGAGCTTAGAAAGGCCTGTTGCAGAGTTGACAGAAAAACCCTCTATTCTTATTGTTTGTGAAGGAGAAAATACAGAACCTTCTTATTTCAATCAATTCAGAATAACTTCTGCAAAAGTCAAATCAGTTGGTGAAGGATATAATACAATTTCTTTAGTGAATAGAGCCCTAGCTTTATCCCAACAAGGAAACTACGACCAAGTTTGGTGTGTGTTTGACAAAGACGATTTTAACGACAATGATTTCAATTCTGCAATTCAAATAGCCGTAGCTAACAACTTTGGCGTAGCTTATTCAAATCAATCGTTTGAATATTGGCTGATACTACATTTTAATGACCATCAAGGCGGTGGAATGCATAGAGATAACTACAATGATAAACTCAACGAACATCTTAAACCATTCAAAGTAACTTATGACGGCAATGGGACAAAATTAATAGAAGAAGATTTTTTTGAATTACTAGACGGAATAGACGATAAAACGAGTAGAAAAAGAGCTGAACTTGCAATAGATAGAGCAGAGAGGAATTACAATCATTTTGACCATACAAATCCAGCTAAAGAAGAATCATCAACGACTGTGTTCAGACTAGTTAGAGAACTTCTAAAATATGTGCAATGACAGAACGCCAGCCGGTAACAGCGTGTTGCCTCAATTGGCGGTGATGTGCAAAATTGAAGCTGAGTACTCCTATCATACTTTTGTGCAGGTTGAAGGTGCAGTGCTCCGAAATCGCCAACTGCGGCAACACGCAAAACGTTAGCGGATATTATTAAGACGACATTAGCACATAGACTTGAAATGAAAAAGACTGATTTATTAAATAACGGAATTCCAATTGCTCCTTCATTAAATCCGACTTTGGAGGCGGAAAATTTTGAA
>JAIBBA010000177.1 GCA_019694895.1 Chitinophagales bacterium | reverse complement strand
TGTCGCAGGAAATAAAAATCGCAGAGCAAGCAAGAAGCAGTGTAAACAAACTTCTCATATGGTTTGGTTTAATAGTGAAACGCGAATGTCCGGATTGCGCGAAAGAGGTTGGTTGTACCGGTTTAGGCAATCGGAATATCAATAAAACGAATAAGTAGAGTATTTTGTTACTTTCGACAAGTATAAACCGTAATTTCGGCCTTAAATTGCAGGCAATGTCAGATCCGATCCACACCAATAAAGCCCCTGAACCGGTAGGCTTATATCCACATGCTAGAAGAGTTGGAAATTTGTTGTTTTTGAGTGGGATAGGGCCACGAATTCCTGGTTCAAATGCTATTCCGGGCTTGGAACAGGATAAAAACGGCAATTTTACCGCCTTCGATTTTGAGGCGCAGTGCCGTTCGGTATTCGACAATGTGCGCATAGTATTAGAGGCTTCAGGAGCTACCTGGAACGACCTGGTGGATGTAACAGTATTCCTCACCGATATGCAACGCGATTTTGCCACCTACAACCGCATTTATGCCGAGTACTTCAAGGATGCACAGCCATGCCGCACAACAGTGGGAATCACATCGCTGCCTACACCCATTGCCATTGAATTGAAATGCATAGCCGCTATTCGGGAGTAGTGAACGAAACATAGGTAATTGCTGTTTTTTCGCTTTCAAATCCCTTACCTTTGCACGAATTTCGTGTTACTGACGCGTGGCAAAATCAACAAAAAATATAGCTCAGACATCTATTTCGCTTCCGGCTATCAGTGAAAGTGAAATGGCTATGCTCGATGTGCAGGGAGCCCGCGTGCACAATTTGCAGAATATCGATATTTCCATTCCGCGGAACAGCTTGGTGGTGATCACCGGGGTGAGCGGAAGTGGAAAAAGCTCATTGGCATTTGATACCATTTATGCCGAAGGCCAGCGCAGATATATGGAAAGTTTCTCATCCTATGCCAGACAATTTTTTGGTGGGATAGAGCGACCTGATGTAGATAATATCACCGGATTGTCGCCGGTAATTTCTATCGAACAAAAAACGACGAATAAAAATCCGCGTTCAACTGTCGGAACTGTTACAGAGATATATGATTTCATGCGCTTGTTGTATGCGCGCGCTTCGGATGCTTATTCTTCGGTGACAGGAAAAAAAATGGTGCGATTTACGGAGGAGCAAATTATACAAAGCATTATCAAGAAATTTGATGGCAAGCGCATTGTGTTGTTGGCTCCTGTAGTGCGTGGAAGAAAAGGTCATTATCGCGAATTATTTGAGCAAATTCGCAAGCAAGGATATTTAAAAGTACGAGTTGACGGAGAAGTGAAAGACCTGCTCCCGAAAATGCAAGTCGACAGGTACAAGGTGCACGATATCGAGATTGTGATTGATAGATTTAAGGTTGATGAAGACGATATGGTGCGCATCAAGCAAAGCGTTGCCCAGGCGCTCAAGGCCGGAAAGCAATTCATCATGGTGATGGAAGTTGACGGTAAAGGAATTTTTAATTATTCTAAAAAATTGATGTGTCTTGATAGCGGTATCAGTTATGAAGAACCATCGCCAAATACATTTTCTTTCAACTCACCTTACGGAGCATGCCCGAAATGCAAAGGGCTGGGTGTTGTTTATGAAGTGAATGTAGATACGCTTATTCCTGATAAGTCTAAAACAATTAACAATGGTGGTATTCTGGCATTAGGAGAATATCGCGACAATACCTTATTTAAACAAATTAAATCTTTATCGGGTAAATATAAATTCACGCTCAGCACACCAATAAAAGATATTCCTAAAAAGGGTTTGAATGCCATTTTATTCGGAAGTGAAGAAGATGCTGACGTAGATGTTGATGATAGCGTTTTCCTTGGGGAGAATGATCGCTGGTATACATTGGAATATGGTGGTTTAGCGGGATTGATTAAGCGTTGTTTTTCAAATTCGATTTCCGAAAACATGCGTCGCTGGGCTGAGGATTTTATGGAGAAAGCTACTTGCGATGCTTGTAATGGTACCCGTTTGAAGGAAGAAGCCTTGTATTTTAAGGTGAATAATCGCAACATCTCTGAATTAGCGCAAATGGATATTAAAGACCTCCAATTGTGGTTTACGGATGTTGAAAAAGGCATGACTGAAAAGAATCAGATCATTGCGAAAGACATATTGAAAGAAATTCGCGCTCGAATAGGTTTTATAAAAAATGTCGGGCTTGATTATTTGAGTCTCGACAGGCCAACGAGAACACTTAGTGGCGGTGAATCGCAACGTATTCGTTTGGCAACGCAGATCGGTTCGCAATTGGTAGGTATCACCTACATTTTAGACGAGCCGTCGATTGGTTTGCATCAGCGTGATAATAATAAATTGATTGCAGCACTCAAGGAATTGAAAGAGGGCGGTAATACTGTGCTTGTTGTGGAACATGATAAGGATATGATGTTGGCAGCAGATCATATTATCGATCTCGGTCCGGGTGCCGGTATTCATGGTGGCAAGTTGGTAGCTGCGGGTAATCCGGAACAGTTCATGCGTGCGCACACTGTTACGGCTGATTATTTGAGTGGTGTAAGGAGTATCCCGGTTCCTAAAACACGCAGGAAGGGTAACGGGAAACATATTACTTTGCACGGAGCTACAGGTCATAATTTGAAGAACCTGACAGTGAAATTTCCGTTGGGGAAATTAATTTGTGTAACTGGTGTCAGCGGAAGCGGAAAATCCAGTTTGATCAATGGCACATTATTTCCATTGATGCAGCAGCATTATTATAATTCGTTAAAGAAGCCACTTCCATATAAAAAGATAGAAGGACTTGATCATATAGATAAGGTAATTGAAATTGATCAAAGTCCAATTGGCAGAACACCGCGTTCGAATCCGGTAACTTATATTGATGTGTTTTCGGAGATTCGTAATCTGTTTGCTATAGTTCCTGAAGCAAAAATCAGAGGTTATAAGGCCGGTAGATTCTCATTCAACGTGAAGGGTGGAAGATGTGAAGTTTGTGAAGGTGGGGGAATGAAGGTTATCGAAATGAATTTCCTTCCTGATGTGTATGTGGAATGTGAAAAGTGCCGAGGAAGAAGGTATAATCGAGAGACCTTGGAGATTTACTTCAAAGGAAAAAATATTGCCGATGTATTGGATTTGACCGTTGATCACGCGGTAGATTTTTTCGAACATCATCCGCGTATTTACAAGAAGATTAAGACGCTTCAGGAGGTTGGTCTTGGATATATTAAACTCGGGCAAGCATCTACTACATTAAGCGGTGGAGAAGCGCAGCGTGTGAAGCTGGCGGAAGAGTTATCGCGCAAAGACACCGGAAATACTTTCTACATTTTAGATGAACCTACAACGGGATTACACTTTGAAGATATTCGTGTGTTGATGCAGGTGATCACTGACCTTGTAGATAAGGGAAATACAGTATTGATCATTGAGCACAATCTCGATGTGGTAAAATTAGCCGATCATATAATTGACCTTGGTCCTGAAGGTGGCGCCGGCGGTGGGCAAATATTAGTTGAAGGTGTTCCTGAAGAAGTGATCAAGCACAAAAGTAGCCATACAGGAAAATTTCTGCGATCAGAATTGGGTTTGTGATTTGATTAAGTGCGAAGAAGGTAGTTCTTTGCACATAGATATTAATTCAGAATAAGTTATTTCCTCTTCCTCTTAGAAGAAAAGAATCTTCTAAAGAATGACTTATGCCTGATATTATCGGTGTAGTAGTCGTTATATCCTGAGTATCCATAACCATATCCGTAGCCATAACCATAGCCATATTCTGTTCCACTGGCATCCGCATCATTGACAATGATACTGAGGTTTTTCAGTTTGTTGTCGTTATACAAGCGATTCACATTGTTCACGAAATTGCGTTTTGAGTAATCAGCGCGGATAATGTAAATAGCTAAATCGGCAAGGCCTAAAATTGGAATTGAATCGGAAACAATACCTACAGGTGGGTTATCGATGATTACGTAGTCGTATTTTTCTTTTAAATAACTGATGAGGTCATTTGCAGCAGGTGATATGAGTAATTCTGCAGGATTTGGCGGCACGGGACCTGCAATGAGGATATCGCATCCGATTTCTTCATTGAATTGAATACAGTCTTCGGGTTGGTGTTTTTTTATGAGAATGGTACTTGTGCCTTTGTCATTCCTCAAATTAAATGCTTTATGCACTTTTGGCTTGCGCAAATCGAAATCGACCAGAATTACCTTTTTACCGGTGGCACTGATTACATTGGTAAGATTTAATGCCACAAAAGTTTTTCCTTCGCCACTGACTGTAGAGGTAATGGTAATCAGATGTGATTTTTTATCTGACTTAAGGAAATATTGCATATTACTGCGAAGCGATCGGAAGGCTTCAGCAATATGCGATTTCGGCATGGATGATACAACAACTTTGGGCAGCTCAGTTTTTTGTTTTGCTAACTGCGGAAGCACACCCAGCATTGGCACATTGGTGGCATTTTCAACATCAGGCACACCGATAATTACACTATGTGTAAGGAACCTGACATATACATGAGCAAAACTTATACCGAGGCAAATCAATAGTGCCAAACCCCATACTTTTACTTTCACAGGTGCTACTAATGATCCTTTTTCTGCGCTATCCAGAATAATGTAATCACTTGTCATACCGGCCAATGTGATTTCATATTCACTTTGTTTTTCCAGCAGCAGGATATAATATTTTTCCTTTAGGTCGTTCAGCCTGGTCAACCTGGCATATTCTCCTTGCTTTTCAGGTAAGGCATAAAACATAGATTCGTATTTATCTTGTTCTTGTGCCAGGTAATTTTTACGAACGTCGAGTTTCTTTTGTCCGTTATCAATTGCCGATTTAAAATTGACCTTAACCTGTTCTATCTGCTTGTTAATGGAGATAATGCGCGGATCGTTTGATTGAACGGAAAGACCAAGATCTTCTTTTTCTCTTTGAAGTGTAATGAGTGAGTTTATGTAAGGCGAAAAATCATTGTATTGCATATCGCCAAAATAGTTGCCGATAGCTTCCAGATCATTATTTTTATTATTCACATAATCGCGCAGCCAGCCAAGGCTTTTTTCTTCCAGCATGACCTC
>JAIBBA010000176.1 GCA_019694895.1 Chitinophagales bacterium | reverse complement strand
GTAATATTACCATTACCGGTTTAACACCCGCTACAAGCTATAAACTGAAAGTTTCTCATACTTGTCCGGGTGGCGCGAAATACAGCAAGAACAAGAATTTCATGACACCTGCAAGGTTGGATGGCAGTGAAGTGGTATTACCACAAATTGCACCTAACCCAAGCAGCGGTGTCATTAATATTTCTAATATGACCCCACAAACAGAAGTGATGGTTTTTGATTTGTCGGGAAAACAAATTAATGCCGGAATTGATGTTCAGGCGGGAACATTAGACCTTAATAATGTTGCTGAAGGATTATACATGATTCGTTTCATGGAAAACGGCATGCTTATTTCGAGTGAAAAAGTATTGATAGCACGTTAATTGTTATCGAACATAAAAAAAAGGCTGCGAAGTAATTTTCCGCAGCCTTTTTTTATTGCAGTAAATTATTGTTTTATTATTAATGGCAGGACAACGCTATTCCAAACTTGATAACCTTTTTTATTCATATGCAGCATGTCGCTGAAAAAATAACTTCTGTCGGGACTTCCATCCGGATTCAGCATAGGTGTGAAAATATCGGCATAAGTGATAGAACTGTCAACGGCAATGTAGTCTTGTAATAAGGCATTGTAAGCATATATTTTATCCATCATTTCCAATTTTGAAGGCGATGGTTTCATCGAAATACAAACAACCGGAACGCCGGGATATTTGGAACGTATGATCTTGTATAGTTGCAGGAACCTGTCAAACACGAGGTCAGGCGTAACACTTGATGACGCTGCAAAATCATTCTCCCCGCAATAAATAACAATCTGCTTTGGATCATGGTTGAGAATGATGTCATTGGCGTAATGAATTTGATCCAGCAAGGTAGATCCGCCAAACCCGCGGTTCAATCCACCAAATTGACCATACGTTGAATCGAAGCCAATCCAGTTTTTTACACTCGAGGAGCCAACAAATAAAACAGGATGTTCAGGAAGTGTGGTAGTGTCGTCGAGGTTTTTATAATAATTAATCTCGTCATCGAAATTATTGTGCGCAGAAGCTTGCGCATGTGCATCGGGTTGTATTCTGAAAAGTAGTAATAACCCCGCAAGTTTGAATTGGATTTTCTTAAGCAATGCCTTCATGTTTGGAATAATATAACGGAGTTTACCTTTAGAATGTTGCAATGAATTTTGCAAATTTATAATATTAGCTGTTCGAGCCCGTCCCTAAATGTAAATTTTCACAAGGCGGAAATATATATTTTCAATTCCGAGGTCAGTTGCGGGCAGGATACGTGAATCGTGACTCGTGAGTGGGTGAGTGGGTCAGTCGGTGAGTGATAAGTTTTGCGCCTTTGCAACTTTGCGCCTTTGCGCGCACCCCCCACCTGCTAACTTGCTAACCTTCTTTCAGTATCTAGAATCAAGTATCTAGTATCTAGACTTTTGCGCCTTAGCCTCCTTGCTGTCTTAGCGCGAAACCAACCCGCCTCACCTCCGCCCCACACCTCCTTTCGTTGGAGCGGCAAGCTCTCCATCTCCTACCGTCGATAGAGAGGGAGCTAATTGCGCTTCGGAATTAAAATATTGCAAAGCAATATAATCGCATTCCCTATTAACGCGCCAGCGTTAAAAGCACCCCACATTTGCTAACTTGCTAATTTGCTAATTCTCGCCTCACCCCCCTCCCTCTCCATCTCCTACCGTCGATAGAGAGGGAGCTAATTGCGCTTCGGAATTAAATTTTATTAAACAATATAATTGCATTCACTATTAATGCGCCAGCATTAAAAGCACCCACATTGGCTAATCGGCTAATCAGCTAATTGGCTAATTAAGCACACTTGCTCACTTGCTAACCCTCAAACTTGCTCACTAAAACTAACATCTCCATGCAAGAACACCCCCATTTGCTAATCAGCTAATTTGCTAATTCTCACATTATTTTGTTAACTTTAAGTTAAAAGCAAACCGTATGAAGAAACTCTACATCTCACTCATTGTTGGCACGCTGAGCATGAGCGTTCAAGCCCAAATCGACCCGCCGTGTGCAATTCCCGGCGCCTTTTTATGCGATAATTTCGATGCCTATGCGGCTGGCGATTACCTAGGACCCAATGCCAGCTGGTGGACAACCTGGAGCGGTGCTGAAGGCACTTCTGAAGATGCTGTTGTAGTGTCGGATTACGCTTATTCAGGTACCAATAGCATGAAAATTCCCGGTGGTGGTATTACTGACTGTATTCTCCGTCTTGGCGATCAAAGTTCCGGTGTTTGGAAACTGGAATGGATGGCATTGATACCGGATACACATACCGGTTATTACAATATTCAGGAATCTGAAACGCCCGGCGTAGCATGGAACCTCGAAGTGCTTTACGGACTCTACGACTATACTACCCCCGCACCAAGCGGCGAAGGAGTAGTGATGGTTCCCGTTGAAAATAACTTTTCTTATCCTGTCGGCGAATGGTTCAAAGTAGAACACATCATCGACCTCGATGCCAATACATTTACTTTGAAAATTAATGATGTACTTGTTTTGGATGAAGCCTATACCGGCAATATCGGTGGTATCGATTTTTATTCCATTGATGCGAATAATGAACAGTATATCGATGATGTATTACTGATAGAATTAGTGCCTACTACTTATTATGCCGACACTGATGGCGATACCTACGGCGATCCCGCAAATACTATCTCTGTAATTGGAGACGCACCTGATGGTTATGTTAGTGATAACACCGATTGCGATGATACTAATGCAGCCGTTTATCCCGGAGCAACAGAAGTGTTTAATGGCATCGACGACGATTGCGATACTCAAATTGACGAAGGAACTGTTGGTATTACTGATATCACTTCAGGCAATATTCATGTATATCCTACACCTGCTCAGTCCTATCTGAATGTTGAAGTGCCTTCAAACTGGAATCCAAGCTTTACCATTCAACTGTTCAATAATCTTGGCCAGTTAATAACCACTCAAATGGCATCAGGAACAAGTGTAACCTCAATTGATGTTACAAATGTTGCAGCCGGTATGTATACCATAATGGCTACTGATGAAAACCATGTTGCTGCTCAGGCGGTAATTATTGAATAATTATATTATCACACATTGCAATGCCATCCTCCGGGGTGGCATTTTTTTTGTGGCGAATCGCCTGTTTTTGTTGTTAAAAATTACTGCAAAGTGAGGAAAGTCACTTGATTGCCATTGATTTTGTTGTCTATTTGCTTATGGATAGGCATTTATTGTCAGTTCCGGAATTTAGTTCGGAAATTGAAATATGGTCACCTTGACCCTGTCCTTGGTTGATGACGAAACGCAATGAAATCGGAATTTTCGGGATGCCGCTTAACAGCATGGTATTGAGATTGCTATTTGTACTTATCTGGATTATATTAAGCTACCGGATCGCAACAGCTCAAACAATTTCTTCCTTCGCACCTACTACCGGTCCTACGGGTACTGTGGTGACAATCACAGGGACAGGTTTCGACAATACTATCACTAACAATGTTGTCTTTTTTGGTGCTACACAGGCAACGGTGAGCAGTGCTACAATAACGAGTTTAGTGGTCACTGTTCCGGCGAGTGCAAGCTATCAGTATATTACGGCTACAAATCTTGTTACCAATCTCACAGCATATTCACTGCAACCATTTTTATATTCCGATTTGTGTAATAGTGCAACCAATTTTGCATCGGCAGTGAGTGTGCAGGGAGGGTCGCACAATGTTGAGATTTACGATATGGATGGAGATGGATTACCGGACCTGATTATTCCTGATTATTTTAATAATTACTTTACCGTAACCAGAAATACCTCCACACCGGGAACCATTTCCTTCGCACCTAAAGTAACGTTTGCATGGGCTTCCGGCGGACAACCAAACGAAGTGTCGATAGGCGATTTTGATGGCGATGGAAAACCGGATGTGGCATTGGGTGGAAATGGCGGCGGTTCTTTTGTTTCTGTATATCGCAATACTAGTACGCCCGGCAGTATTTCTTTTGCTGCGCGACAAGATTTTACGGCTTCATCAGGGCAGGGAAATGGAAATAGAATAATTGATATCGATGGTGATGGAAAACCTGATTTATTATCTGTGCATTGGTCGGGCAATTGTTTGTGGGTATTGAGAAATACATCTACAGGTCCCGGCGTAATTTCTTTTGCAGCAGGCGTAAGTTTCTCCACAACAACACAGCCGCATAAAATTGATGTAGGCGATCTGGATGGTGATAGTAAACCCGATGTAGTGATTACGGCTTTCACCAGTAATAAAATGTCGGTGTTCAGAAATACGAGTACGGTAGGAACAATTTCTTTTGCTGCGCGACAAGATTTTTCGCCCGGTACAGTACCTTATTTTGTGCATCTGGGCGATCTAGATGGCGATGGAAAATTGGATGTCGCCTTAGTAAACAGAGACGTGGCAACCATGGCAGTTTACAGAAATACCAGTACCGTTGGAACAATATCCTTTGCCACGAAACAAGATTTTGCAACACCCGCAGGAACCTTCACCCACTATGGAGTTGGACTTGGTGATATTGATGGCGATGGAAAACTGGATGCGGTAGCTGGAAATTATACACTGAATGTCACTAGTATTTTTCGCAACACAAGTACTGTAGGTGCCATATCTTTTGCAACGCGTGTAGATGTAGCTTCGGGAGTATCATACGATGTAGGCATCGATGATTTTGATCAGGATGGATTACCTGATATTGCTGTAGTAAATAGTGGTACAACAGTGGCAATTTTACGTAATCAGTGTTTATTGCTTCCAATAGAGTTGACTGATTTCACCGGAAGTCAGCAAGGCCATGCTGTAAAACTGGAATGGACAACTGCTTCAGAATTGAATAATGATAAATTCATTATTGAGCGGAGCAGTAATGGTGATGATTTTGATGCTATAGGCATAGTGTCGGGAGCGGGCACCACCGAGATAGTGCATAATTATCAATTTTTTGATCAGGCACCTGCAGGTGGTATCAATTATTATCGTTTAAAACAAGTCGACCTTGATGGTGCGTTCACTTATTCGCAAATGATTGTTGTAGAAGTAAGCGGTGAAGCATCCTATTTAAAAATATATCCTAATCCATCTAACGGC
>JAIBBA010000175.1 GCA_019694895.1 Chitinophagales bacterium | reverse complement strand
CTCACCCCTTTGAATTCCCCACCACATCCCATACTTTTACAATTGCTCAAATAGCATTCAATGTCAACTATACACAACAAAATATGGTGGAGGAATACCAATGAACGAAATGTTGGTATTACGGATAGAAAAATCAGTTGGCTGGAATTGTTTTATGATTTAGTGTATGTGATTGCAATATCCAGGGCAACTCACCATTTATCGGCACATCTGACATTTGAAGGATTCTTGGATTACTTTTATATGGTTGCTCTGATTTATTGGGGTTGGCTCAATGGCAGCTGGCATCATGATATTCTTGGAGCAAATGATGTACGGACAATTTTCCTGACAATATGGCAAATGGTCATATTATCAGCACTAATAGCTACCCTTGGAACAGGCGAGGAGATGAATTTATTTAATGTCACCATTGCTATATTATTGATGCAATTATATATTTCATATTTATGGTGGAGTGAAGGCATTTATGATAAAACAAATAAAGATGTCAGATTAATTTACGTAGGCTTCTACATGCTGGCCTTTGCGCTGATTGTCAGCACACTGTTTATTGATCCGGCATACCTACGCGTTGTTTTCTATACGGCCTTAATGATCAATTACATTCCACCATACTTCGTAACTCGAAGGGCAAGTCACGAGCTTCGATATGAACAACGCTTGTCTCCAAGTATGACAGAACGCCTGGGATTGTTTACGATAATTTTGTTTGGTGAAGTGATTCTCGGTGTTATAAATGGAGCGACAGCATTTGAAAAATTGACAGCATACGAATGGTCGGTATTCGTGGCTGCAATATTTATGGTGTTTTCGATTTGGTATATATTCTTCAAATTGATTGGCGACAAGCACGTAAAAAAGGGTTACGTTAACAGCAATTTGTATGCATTTCTATTTCTGCCGATTGCAATCGCATTAGGATTCACAGGTGTATCGTTTGAAAATGTGTTGGCCGCAGGTCACGCACATCATACAAATGTAAATACGGAATTATTTTTAGGATTATCAATTGCGCTGTTTCTCATTTCTATTGTGTTGCTAACACTGCTGGTAGAATCTAAGCAGGTATATGTAAACGCTATGCCCAAAATGAGGCGTTTGCTTATTTTGGTCATCGCCGGAATAGTAGTGACATCAATAATATCAAACAGCTTTTCATTGGGCGAATTCTTAATGATTTTACTGATTCTACTCCTCATTTTACCGGTTATGATATTGGTGTTGTGGAATAATCTGGAGTTAAAAAAACAATAACACCAATCAACTTCCTAATATGTATCCCGTCTGAAACGTTGGGCACTTTAATTTCACTTCTCTATCTGCACAACACCACTACTCAATCCATAACCACAAAATGCCCACAACCCAAAACAAAATTGAAGAGCTCAAAGAAACAGGATTTACAACTGTTGAAAGCCTCTATTCCGATACTGAAATCGAGCAAATAATTATGGCTATTTCACATGCCGACAGCAGTAAAGAAACTTTTAGAAAATCAAACGACCTTTTTGCAATCAGACAATTTTTAAAGGAAATTCCGGAGGTAGCGAATTATATATTCAATGATAAATTGAAAAAAATCATCTCCGAATATTTTGGCACAAATTATTTCGTTGTCAAAAGCATTTATTTCGACAAGCCTGAAACTTCGAATTGGTATGTGGCCTATCAACAGGATCTAACTATTTCAGTTAATCAGAAAATTGAAATAGAAAACTTTGGTCCATGGACAATAAAACAAAATCAGTTTGCCGTTCAACCACCAATAGAATTCCTTGAAAACATGTATACCATCCGCATTCACCTTGATGATACAGATGAAAACAACGGTGCACTTAGAGTAATCCCAAAATCGCATGTAAAAAAGATATACAGACCTGAAACCATCGACTGGACTACAGAAAACGAAAGCATTTGCAAGGTTGCCAAAGGAGGAATAATGATCATGAAACCTTTAATTCTGCATAGTTCAGGAAGAACCACAAATAATAATAAAAGACGTGTTATCCATATCGAATTTTCAAACACTGAACTTCCTGACGGGTTGCATTGGGCAGAGCGAATGAATGTATTAAATTAAACGCTCAATCGAAACATTCACAACCTAATACTAATAAACAACCAACCCCCAATATTCAACTCACTATACGTATCTTGTAAATGGGGTGAGTGGGTGAGTATCGTGAAGCGTGAGTCGTGACTCGTGAATATAAATAATAAGTAACTACAATATAGATTCCCTCCTTCAAACCTTCAAAGCTTTAATCCTTCGAATCTTTGAATCTTCAAACCTTCGAATCTTCAATCCTTCAATCCTTCAAACCTTCAACCCTTCGAATCTTCAATTCTTCAAACCTTCGAATCTTCAATTCTTCAACCCTTCAAATCTTCAAATCCCGTACCTTTGCCCCGTGAAACCCAACGTCAAGGCACACATTTATGTGCTTGCAGCAAACATTATTTATGGTATAAATTATAGTGTCGGAAAAGTGGCACTTAAAGAAATGTCGCCTCTAGCAATTGTAGCATTTCGTGTCTGTTGCGCCTTTCTGGTGTTTTTTGCTGCACATCAGATTTTTATCAAAGAAAATGTTGACCGCGCAGATCACAAGAAATTTATCCTCGCAAGTCTTTTTGGTGTTGCCGTAAATCAGATGTTGTTTTTCACCGGACTCAGTCTTACCAGCGAAATGCATGCCTCTCTGATCATGATTACTACGCCATTGTTGGTGCTCATCATGGCATGGGTAATTTTGCGCGATCCCATTACTATCACCAAATCAATTGGCATTTTGTCGGGCGCCGCCGGTGTTGCATTACTTATTATTTCGGGAACTGTTGCCGACAATTCAACAGCTTCGGCATTCGGCGATCTGTGCATTTTTATCAATGCCACTTCCTATGCCATATTTTTAGTGATCGCAAAACCATTGATGAAAAAATATGCCCCATTGACACTGGCAAAGTGGATTTTCTTTTATGGCATGTTCATGGTTATTCCTTTCGGCTTCAACGATCTTCAACAATTATCTTTCGGTGAAATATCTACACAGGCCTGGTTAGCACTTTCAGTGGTTGTTTTCGGGGCAACCGTGCTGGCATATTTATTCAATATTCTCGGATTGAGGTATGGCAGCCCTGCACTGGTGAGCATTTACATTTATACCCAACCCATTATCGCAACCATGGTAGCCCTTATGCTTGGAACAGACAGCCTCACCCTTCCAAAGGTTATTTCTGCCATCCTGGTATTTGCCGGTGTCGCTTTGGTATCGCGCAGCTCTATAGCCATTCCTGCAGCAGAACCTGAAGCCAAATTGAAATAAGCTAACTTTACACAAAATTTTGTGTATGCTCATTTCAATGACAGGATATGGTAGAACAACATTTGCGTTGAACGGAAAGAATATTGTGCTGGAAGTAAAAACACTCAATAGCAAATCTTTCGACCTCAACCTGCGTATCGCCCCTCTGTTTAAGGAATATGAAATGGAGATCCGCAACCTGCTGAGTAAATATATCATCAGAGGAAAAACTGATTGCCTGCTTACTTACGAACAAATGGATGAAAAAGCAGGAGAGATAAACATTAATGCTATTAAGGAATATTATCGTCAGATAAAATCCATTTCCGACGACATGGGTCTTGAACAGGCTAATATAATGGACCTTGTTTTTCGCTTGCCAAATATCACCACCTCTTCAAATGAACCACTCACCGACGAGCAGTGGGAAATGGTAACCAATCATATCGATAATACTTGTGGTCAGCTCACAAAATTCCGCACAGTCGAAGGTATTAATCTCGAACAAGATCTCATCCTGCACGTCAACCTCATTCACAGCGCTTTAATAGAAGTAGAAGCACTCGATCCGAAACGCATGGCACAGCAGCGCGAAAAAATGCACAACGATCTGCGCTCTTATCTCGCATCGGAAAATATTGATATGAACCGTTTCGAACAGGAAGTAATTTTCTATCTCGAAAAAATGGATATCACCGAAGAAGTGATTCGCCTCCGCTCACATTGCGAATATTTTATGCAGACTATTGAAGATAAAGCGCAGGAAAAAGGTAAAAAACTCGGATTCATTGCTCAGGAAATGAATCGCGAAATCAATACTATAGGCAGCAAAGCATATCATGCCGACATGCAACGCAAGGTAGTAGAGATGAAAGATGAATTGGAAAAAATAAAAGAGCAGCTCAACAACGTATTATAATGAGTGGCAAACTGATTATCGTAACAGCTCCATCAGGCGCAGGAAAAACGACCATCGTCAGACACCTGTTAGCGGTAGAGCCTTTGCTTGCATTTTCAGTTTCTGCAACCACTCGCCCGAAACGCGACTATGAAAAAGATGGCGTTGATTACCATTTTTTGAGTGCCGATCAATTCCGCAAACAAATTGAGGAAAATGCTTTTGTGGAGTGGGAAGAAGTTTATCCCGGCAAATTCTACGGCACCCTGCGCAGTGAAGTAGAACGCATGTGGGCAGCAGGAAAACATATCATCTTCGATGTGGATGTGAAAGGTGCCCTCAGCTTAAAATCCAAGTTTCCGGAAAAAACACTGAGTCTGTTTATCAGTCCGCCGAGTGTAGAAATTCTAGCCCAACGCCTCATCGACAGAGGCACAGAAACTCCCTCAACCCTGCAAACACGCCTCGAAAGAGTGCGTTATGAGCTCACTTTCAGCCCGAAATTCGATCATGTTATTGTGAACGACGTGCTGGAAACGGCGAAAACAGAGGCTCAGCGCCTCGTGCATAACTTTTTGAACATGGCATGAGCGCCTAACCCCATTTTTCTGTTACATTTACATCACCAACCTTAAGGCATGGTTACCAGCATTACTCAAGGCGTAAAGGTCAGCGTAGAAACTTTCTACCAACAAGAATTTGCCAATAAAGGCGAATATGTGTTCGCATATCGCATCACTATCGAAAACAAAAGCGAGCATACCGTGCAATTACTTCGTCGCCATTGGTATATCTACGATGGTATCGGAACCTGGCGTGAAGTTGAGGGCGAAGGTGTTGTTGGTGAAACTCCTGTTATCGCTCCCGGTCATATCCATCAATACGTTTCCGGATGTCACCTGCTGGCACCGGCAGGCAAAATGCATGGCTCCTACCTCATGATGCGCACCCTCGACGGCATGTACATCGATGTCACCATCCCGGAATTTCATATGGTGGCACCTTTTGTGCTGAA
>JAIBBA010000174.1 GCA_019694895.1 Chitinophagales bacterium | reverse complement strand
TATTAAAATACAGGTAAAATTGATTAATAAAGGGATAATCGAAAGCGCCTGATAAAGCCTAAAATGCTTGTGGTAGTATGGGTTTATGTTGGATTGGTATCAGGATACTAAGAATTGGTCACTTCCCAATACAAAACTTCCTAAAAATATTATCCAGCAAATCATCATTTGTCACCTCACCCGTAATCTCGCCGATGGCGTTGAGGGCGTAGCGGATGGAGAGGGCCGTGAGTTCGCCGCTGGTTTTTTGGGCTATGGCGTCTTGAACTTCGGTCATGGTGGCGCGGGCTTTGCGAAGGGCTTCGAGGTGACGGGCGTTGGTGACTACAGCGTCTTCTAATGTGATATCCTCATGCACAATGCGCGCAAACATGGCATCTTTTAATCGCTCGATATTTACTTTTTGTAGCGAAGAAATAAATCCGTCGGGATTCACCTTCGTAAATAATGCAGCCCTCTCCTGCCCTCCTGCCGCATCAATTTTATTGGCAATTACAAGCATGTTATCACCACTGCTGACAAGACTATCTAAATCAGCACCCACTTCCTCAGGTGTCATCGTATGCACGTCAAAAACATAAATCAACAGTGTGGCTGTTTTTATTTTCTCCATCGTTTTGGCAACACCAATCTTCTCTATTTCATCCTTCGCCTCACGAATTCCGGCAGTATCGATCAATCGAAAGCGAACACCTTTAATATTTAATTCTGCTTCAATTGTATCGCGAGTAGTTCCTGCAATTTCGCTTACAATGGCACGATCTTCGTTTAATAATGCATTCAATAAGGTCGACTTACCCGCATTCGGCCTGCCTGCAATAACAGTTTCAACACCATTGCGAATAACATTTCCTAAAGAAAAAGATTTAATTAACCTGTCGAGCTCTACATTTATCTGTTCAAGCAGATGCATGAGGTGACTTCTCTCGGCAAATTCAACATCTTCTTCGCTAAAATCTAATTCCAATTCAATCAAGGATGCAAAATGAATTAATTCATATCGCAGATTTTTTAATGCATCACCATAACCGGATCGCATTTGTTTTATCGCCACATCATGTGATGCCTGCGATTGCGCCGCGATCAAATCGGCAACTGCTTCTGCCTGCGTAAGATCCATCTTACCATTCAGAAATGCGCGCATCGTAAACTCTCCAGGCTTCGCCATACGCGCACCTTTGGCAATTAACAACGTAAGTATTTGTTGTTGGATATACGGAGAACCGTGACAACTCACTTCTATAATATCCTCACCCGTGTAAGATCTGGGTGCTCTGAAAATACCGACAACCACCTCATCTATAATCGTAGTTTCAGACTCAATCCTTCCAAAATGCAGGGTGTTAGCCTTTGCTTCAGCAAGGTTTTTCCCCTTGAATACTGCAGTCATAATGTCTATTGCCTTGTCGCCCGACATGCGTATCACAGCAATAGCACCAACACCGGGGGCAGTACTCAGCGCAACTATAGTATCTTTATGATCAGCAACAAACATACCTGCGAAGGTACACAGAAGCTTTAAGAATATGCCATCATCTGATGTAAACGGATTTAATAAAACAATGGGGCTCATTGTAGCCTTTATAGGCCTTCCTGTATGTTTTATCGGACTTACAGGCTATATCGCCATTGGCCGTCATGGAATGGGTTGGATATTTCTAATCTTGGCTTTAAGCGGCATCACAATCATTGCAGGTGGCGTTCAAATGTTCTTTCAGGGCAGAGCCGATGCAGCAAAACAAAGAGAAGTGCTTCAAGCAGCTAAGGCAGGTAAGGCAGAATCTCAAATTACAAAGATTATAACCGAGTGGCCTATTGATGATAAAACCTGGGCAGATTTCTGCATAAACGAAAAACATTATCGTCGCGGCGATAATTATATTTTCTTCTTTATGTTTCTTGCCATAGGCAGCTTCATTTTAGTTGCATCCAGAGGTTCAGGTTTACTGTTAGCGGTATGCATCAGCGGAGTAATTGGATTGATCACAGTGATTTTACGTTACAATGTCGCCATGAAGAAAGTGCATACTATAAGTGGCATAGAAAAAAAAGTGATTATTGGTAAGCGATACATCATTATGAATGGCATCCTTTATCCTATCAATAACGAGCGGATGACAACACACAAAATTCAATTGATCACAACAAGCATACCGGCAATTCTGGAATTTACGATTTACTGGCCAACACGAAGCGGAGAAACGTTTGATGAATTGCGCATACCTGTGCCTGACGAGGCTATTAGTAATGCCAAATTGGTAGTAAATTCTTTTACATCCAACTAAAACAAAGAAAATATATCACTATGAAATATATAACCTTAGCTTGCATGCTATGTTTATCAGGCCTGAATGTGTTTGCTCAATTTAAACCCGGCGACATTGGCTATAATGTAAACAGCGAAATAATATTCAAAAATGCACACGTTTCATCTCAAATAGCCACTGTGGTTGAATCTGAAGATATGTCATTTGTGGTAAATTATAATTACTATAACAGTAATGGGCAATTAGATTCAACGGTTTATCCTCCGGATTATAATGTAGATCAGGATGAACAGTTCCCCCAAATGAAAGACATATATACATATTTACCAGATGGCAAAATCAGCATGATTACCATGAAAGGTTACGACATGTTTGATATAAATTATGGATTTGAGTATAATAAAAAAGGCAAACTTATAACAAGCCTGGTCGCAAGTGCTGAAGCCCGGGAGTACACTTATACCTATGATAACAAAGGAAGAATATCAGAAAGAAACGGCAAAGGAGCAAGGTTTGTTTATGAAAACGACGAAGATACTGATGGGAAGTTGGTGATGATAGATATTGAACGATCTACTTACACATGGAATCCAAACGGCGACCTGTCAGAAGTAAACTTTTATTATATGAACGAATGGATGCAACGCACAGTTTACTCCTACAATGAAGATCATCAAGTGACAAGAATGGATGTATATAACGATAATGGGCCGGATGCTAATCCTTCATTTTATATCAGCTACCAATATAATAATCAAGGTTTGCTGACTGAATCGACTACAGTTGAATCTGATTATACCGGAAAAACCACATACGCATATACGTATTATTGATTTACATGTGATCAATAGTCTGTAATTTTGCAGCATGAAAGTGCTGATGGTTTGTTTGGGTAATATTTGTCGCAGTCCCCTTGCAGAAGGTATATTGCGTCATAAATCGCAGGAGAAGGGGTTGAACTGGCATATCGAAAGCGCCGGCACCGGAGCCTGGCATGTAGGACAAGCTCCTGACCCACGATCACAGCGTGTTGCCAAGCAGCACGGGATTGACATCAGCAAGCAACGTGCTCAGCAATTCAGTCCGTATCATATAGAAATGTTTGATTTAATATTTGCAATGGATAGCAGCAATTATCAGGATATCATCAGACATGCAAAAACGGATGCAGAAAAAAATAAAATCCAACTGATCATGAATATGGTGGAACCCGGCATGAACAAAGCAGTTCCCGATCCATACTACGATGATCATCTGTACGCAACAGTATATCAAATGCTTGATGAAGCATGCGATAATATCATTTCGAAATACGCAATAAACAATTAATAATTTTACCACAGCAATCAGGCTGATATAATATAATTTTCATGAGCAAGCAAAAACCAAGTATACCAAAAGGAACCAGAGATTTCGGACCGGATGAAGTGGCTAAACGCAATTATATCATCGGCACCATAAGAAAGGTTTATGAATTATATGGATATCAGCCTTTAGAGACACCTGTCATGGAAAATCTCTCAACGCTCATGGGTAAATATGGTGAAGAGGGTGATAAATTATTATTCAAAATACTCAACAGCGGCGATTATTTAAAAGACGCCGACACACAATTACTGTCAGAAAAAAATTCAAACAAAGTCCTCAGTGCTATTTCAGAAAAAGGTTTACGTTACGATCTCACAGTGCCCTTTGCGCGATACGTGGTGATGAATCAAAATGAAATCAGCTTCCCATTTAAACGCTATCAAATACAACCGGTATGGCGCGCTGATCGTCCGCAGAAAGGCCGCTACCGCGAATTCTATCAGTGTGATGCTGATGTGATCGGCAGCAATAGTCTATTGTTGGATGCAGAAATGGTGATGATGATCGCCGATGTGTTTTCGAAACTGGGATTGCGTGTTACCATTCGACTCAACAATCGAAAAATATTAGACGGACTAAATGAATACATTGGTGAAACAGAAAAGAATGTTGCACTGATTACCGCTATCGACAAACTCGATAAAATCGGGAAAGAAGGTGTTCAAAATGAATTGCGAGAAAAAGGATTCACGGATGACCAGATTTCAAAAACTGAAAACATACTAGCCATCACCGGTAGTGCTACCGATAAAATATCTGCTTTAGAAAAATTATTTAGCGGCGAGAAAGGCAAAAAAGGAATCAGTGAAATAAAAGAACTATTTGCAAAAATCGCAAATGTTGGTTCTTCCAATATTCAAATTGCTTTTGACCTCACCCTTGCTCGCGGATTAAGTTACTATACCGGCACTATCTACGAAGTAGTTTCCAATGATGTGCAAATGGGCTCCATTTTAGGTGGCGGACGTTATGATGACCTCACAGGTATCTTTGGTTTGCCAAATATGAGTGGCGTAGGTATTTCCTTCGGACTAGATCGCATTTATGATGTTATCACCGAATTAAACAAATTCCCTGAATCTGCAACCTTACAAACACAGGTATTATTTATTGCCTTCGACGAATCGGCCGAAACTGCAGCGCTGCAATATGCACGTAGTTTGCGCGATGCGGAAATTCGTTGTGAGTTATATCCCGATGTGCAGGCTAAAACAGCCAAAAAATTCAAATATGCCGATGATAAGAAAATCCCTTATTGTGCTATCATCGGATCAAATGAAATGGCTGAACAAAAGGTGATGCTAAAAAATATGCAAAGCGGCGATCAACAATTATTATCCATCGAAGAAGTAATAGAAATCATCACCGGTATCCGCAGCAATTTTGTTGATTTGTCTGAATGATACATGTAATGTTGGGTTCACGCAGAGGCGCAGAGACGCAGAGTCAGCAACTATTGCATTCCCTTCTCTCTCCTCTCTCCTCTCTCCTCTCTCCTTTCTCCTTTCTCCTCCGAATTTAAATTGGTCACTCCTCATTAACTCGCCTGAATATTCTCCCTAAAAGAGACTATCAGAACATATCCTTCATCTTATCAAAAAAACTCTTTTCCTTCTTAG
>JAIBBA010000173.1 GCA_019694895.1 Chitinophagales bacterium | reverse complement strand
TCTATTTGATGGTGAACCATTTATAACGATTAACCCAAGTAATGGTTCACATATGGTTGTTGCCTGGATGGGGGTAAACGGATTGGACCTGGTTCAGATCATGACTCGGGTAAGCACGGATGGAGGCAATAGCTGGTCGGCTGAATATGCGCAACCGCATATTGCAGGGGGATACACCTCGGCAGATCCATCTATGGATTGGGATAGCGACGGAAACCTGTATCTGTGTTATATCGATTACAGCCCATTCGGGACTTCCGGCAAAACGATAGTCCGCAAATCGGCAGATGGCGGTTTTACATGGGGAGATCCGGTGGAGGTAATTGATGCCTTTGACGATCCGGGTGAGGTGCCAGTAGATCGTCCTTGGTTGGTAATAGACAGGAGTGGCGGCTTAGATGACGGATTTCAGTATGTCACAACAAAACCCGCTCCATGGATACCCTTCCCAAACAGAAACTACCTCACCGTTAGTAAGAATGGTGGGCTGTCATTCGAAGATTGGCGATATATTGACACAACAGGCTGGCAGATCGGCGATTTCATTCAGGCCCCGATGGCTGCTCCGGCTGTAGGTCCCGACGGAACCTTGCACTGCGTCTACCCTGCCTGGGAACCGACAGAAAACTTGCTCCCAAGGTTTATTCACGCATCTTCAGTTAATGGCGGCGATGGTTTCAGTTATTACGAGATGCTGGAATCCTTTGGTGGCGACTTGAATGCCGATACCAGTGCCAAAACCGGATATCAGCTATTGGTTGATCCTACTGATCCACATCACCTGGTGTTTCTGTTCGTTTTCAGACCCTTGGGAGATAATGACATTTATTGTCTTGAATCGGCAAATAGCGGAGTTAACTGGAGTACACCCTTACGTATCAATGCAGATCCGGCAGGTAATAAGGTGATGCAGGACCTGGTTTGGGGCGATTTTGATGGAGAAGGAAATCTTGTGGTTACCTGGCGCGACAGACGGAACGCCGTTGACACCGGATATGCTGTCGCATCAGAGATATGGGGGGCTGTGCGCTATAAGGATTCAATAGCGTTTAGCAACGATTTCCGTATTAGCAGTGCATTGGCTGCCTTTGATAGTGTATTATACGGTAATGGCAACGATTTTATGGGTGTGCAATTGTTCAACGACACACTGTATGCCGTTTGGGGAGATACCAGAAATGACTATCTCAACATTTGGTTCAGTAAGCAAGCAGTTGGCTCATCAACACCTACCGGTGTCATCAACCTTGGCAGTGAGCAGTTGTTTGAGATTACAGCCTACCCCAATCCTGCCGGCAATTATCTGATGGTTGAAGGTGACAACATTTCACGATTACAAATACGTACAGCCTCCGGTCAAGTCTACCTTGATCAATCCATCACCACAACGGGAGATATTCGTTTATCACTCGAGAATATTCCTGCCGGAAATTACTTCCTGGCGGCCTTTATTGGCAATGACGTTGCAGTAAGACAAATCGCAATTACTAAATAAAATTTTTATAAGTAATTGTTATTCAAATATTAATAATTGATTATCTATATCAATAGTCGATATAAATTTGATAACATATGTTCCTGTAGTCAGGTCATTGATACCTATAGGAACTGTGGCGCTTAGAGTATTAATCTCGCGAATTAATCGTCCGGAAATGTCGAATATTTGAATGCCGGCAAGAGGTAATCCTATCGGTATTGAGATAGTAACAGAACCTCTTGATGGGTTTGGATAGACGACAGGCCGGCTGGCGGTTCCATCAACATACAAGGCTGTTAGATAAGTCTCATCTACTTCTCCATTCAGGTTGACCACTTCGAGTTGGTAATAATTGTTTCCAAAAAGAGGTTCATCGTCCAACAGCAGGTAATCGGCGGAGGTTGTTGCGTTACCGGTGGCCGATATCTCACCTAGAGGGTTAAAATTGACGCCATCGCTACTCCTTGAAACCACATACGATGAAACATCAAATTCCGAGGCTGTATTCCAGCTGATATCAGCGCCGTGGTCGGTTTGAACTGCCTCAAAGGCTAATAACTCGACAGGAAGCGGAACAGCGGGTTCTACAACCACTTCATCAATAAAATAGTAGGCTCCTGCGCTAAGACTGGCTACATGGTATGAATGTGATGTTGATGCATCGTTATAGAAGTTGCCAATAGTAATTTGATTATAGGCTTGATCAGGGGTGTAAACGAAACTTACGTATTGCCAGGTGGTCGTCCACAGGTCGGTAACCAGCTCGCATTGAGGTGTTCCTCCGATTGGTTCGTGTGTTGCCTGGGTTAGCGTACCAATACTAAATCTGGCACCAATTCTATTGGATGAATAACCATTATACCAACTTGCTGAGCCGTTAGTTATCCAGAACGACACATTATAGGCAGTTCCGACAATCATGGGGCTGGACAATGGTATAGAAAGATATTCTCTGAAATCGGGTGTAGATTGAAGCCAGGTGACGAAACCCATTACAGCATTGCCTGCGAAGGGAGAAACGGTTCCAAAAGTGCAAACCGGCAAATCTGCTCCGCCTGCTCCGGTATTGTGCAAATAATCGGGACTTGCGTATGGCCAAAGGAAGGCGGGATAGTTATTTACATCAGACCAACCGGTAGCGTGATACCATTGCCCGTAACCGGTCGGTGTACCGTCGTTTGTCTCAAAACCGTTGTTGGGAACGAGGTTTTGGCCTTTGCTATCAAGCGATAGAAAAGTGATAATTACAACTAGAAATTGCATGAACCGGCTACACCACTTGCTCATATGCACCGAAGTTACATATGCTGTCAGGTGCAAAAACAGGACAAAAATCTCCTTTTTTCGTACCAACAGACACAAAAAAACCGCCCATGAGGAGCGGCTTTCCGGTTGTGTGTCGTTGTTAGAGTTTCAGATCCTCGTCGCCATAATGATGGCCGGAATTATTATCCGTTGACGTATTGTCCGAGGATGATGAATTACTGTTATCGTTATATTGTTCGCGATCATCGTCGTGATGTTGGTGATTCCCGCCATCATAATGTTCGCCATTTTCATCATATCGATGAGCGAATGCGTCGAAATCGAAATCAGGAAGTAGACCTTTGATATGATCAATTACCTGTTGTAGTTCATCCGCAAATTTGTTGAAGTCTTCCTTATAAATAAACAGCTTGTGTCTATCGTATCCATTTCCGTCGAAGCGCTTCTTGCTTTCCGTAATGGTGATGTAGTAATCGTTTCCTTTTGTTGTTCTTACGTCAAAGAAGTAAGTCCTGCGCCTTCCAGCGCGAATTTTCCTTGAGAATACGCTGTCGTTGCGATTGCTGTTTTCGTGCTCCACAATAGTCAGTTTAGGGTAGTAGGTAGGTATTTACCGTTGTATTTTGACCGAAATATAAAAAGATTTTGAAAAACAAACTAACGGACATTATTTTTTAATTCTGAAGTGGTGACATCGCGCTGTGCGTTTACCATTTTTGCGTAGAGTCCATTTAGTGCCATAAGCTCATCATGTGTGCCATATTCCGCCACCTGATGTTGGTCCATGACAATGATTTTATCAAACTCAAGCAATGAAGTGATACGATGAGTAATTACGATAGCGGTTCGTTTTTCCAGATAGCGACGCATATTTCCCAGGATGATATGTTCTGTTCCTGCATCAACGGCGCTCAGGCAATCATCCAGAATAATAACCGGAGACTCTTTCATGAAGGCGCGCGCAATGGACACACGTTGTTTTTGACCTCCGCTGAGGGTAACACCTCGCTCCCCTACTATGGTATCGTATCCCGACTTAAACGATTCAATTTCTTTATCGACTGAGGCAAACTGAGCGAATTGTTTAACACGTTCCACATCTGCATCAGGTGCGGCGAATGCGATATTGTGAGCTATTGAGTCAGAAAACAAGAAAACGTCCTGAGGCACCATACTGACTCCATTACGCAGATCGGTCAGGTTGAAAGATGTGATGGGTTCTCCATCAATTAATATACTGCCGTCGTTGGCATCATACAGCCTGAAAATCAGGTCTGCAATAGTTGATTTCCCTGAGCCTGTTCTGCCAACAATAGCTACAGTTTCGCCAATTCCTATATCGAAACTCACTCCATCCAAGGCTTTAACACCTGAATCAGGATAGGTAAAATGCACGTTTTTGAAGGTTATCCGACCCTTTACTTGTTTTGGAGCAAGCCCTTCGGATACGATATCCGGTTGCAGGTCGAGGAATTCGCTTATCCTTTTCTGAGATGCTGCTGCGCGTTGGATGATGGAAACCACCCATCCCAACGAGGTAACAGGCCAGGTCATCATATTCACATAAAACAGAAATTCCGCCAGGTTGCCGGGACTCAGGTTGCCTTGTATCACTTGCCATCCCCCTACAAAAATGGTAAGCAGTATGCTCATTCCAATCAACAGCACCATTAATGGCTGGAACATAGCGTCGATGCGGGCAAGGCTAAGCGAGTCGGTTTTATAATCATCGCATGCATCCGAAAAAAAGTTAACAGTTTGCTTTTCACGTGCATAGGCTTGTATTACACGAATACCGCTGAATGACTCCTGAGCAAGGCTGGTAAGGTGCGATAATTGGGCTTGAATTTGTTCGCTTTTTTTGTTGATAATGCTATTTACAAAATAGATGGAAACCGACAATATTGGCAATGGCAGCAGCACGTACAGGGTGAGTGTCGGGTTAATGGAAAGCATCATCCAGATTCCGAAAATGAAGTTGAACAACAGGTTAAGGAAATACATGATGGCCGGTCCTACATATTGCCTTACCCTTCCGACATCTTCAGCCACACGGCTCATCAGATCGCCGGTATTATTGCGTTTGAAGAAGGCCGGGGTTAAGAATTCATATTTGCGGAACAGTTCATTTTTCTGGTCGTATTCAATTTTCCGGCTCATAACGATAATAGTTTGCCTCATGAAGAACATCACCACTCCACGAAGAAGGGTAATTCCGATGAAAAGCAGTGCATTGATGAGAATGAAGCGGTAAACGGCGGAAGCTTTTTCACTATCGGTGCCATTGATTACGGTATCAGCATTTTCGGCTACGGCATCAATCATATCGCCTATAAAGTGCGGAGCATATACCTGAAACAGGTTTGCGAGACCTACAAACAAAGTTCCGGTGAGGAACAGCCATTTGTATTTGAGCAGGTATTGGTGAACCGGGCGAAGGGCATTCATGCAGGTGCAAAACTATATATTACCCAAAAAGGTTTTCCACTAATAGAACATCTATTTCTTTTTACAACTT
>JAIBBA010000172.1 GCA_019694895.1 Chitinophagales bacterium | reverse complement strand
CCGATTATTCCATTGAATAATAAAGACATCGGATATTTACCGGGTGATATTAAATCGAAGTTGAATCCATATATGGAGCCACTTTGGGATAATCTGAAAATGATCCAAAATCAGTTTGAGCAGGCCGATAGTGAGTATAAAGCAATTGCGCAAATGATAGAGCAGGAAAAATTGGTGATACAACCACTTGCCTATATACGAGGTCGCAGTATTTCAAACATTTATTTTATCATTGATGAAGCGCAGAACCTCACACCACTGGAAGTGAAAACTATTATCACAAGGGCAGGGGAGAATACGAAGATTGTCTTTACCGGCGATATCAATCAGATAGATACACCATATCTCGATACACATAGTAATGGATTGAGTTATCTAATCGATAAAATAAAAAATCATCCGATGTGTTCTGTGATCACACTCCAACGCGGAGAGCGGTCTGAACTGGCGAATCTGGCAAACGACCTGTTGTAAGTCACGACAGTTATGCACAGGAAAATGGAGAGCACATTTCAACGATTGACCTAATATTGTGTAAGAAAGGAAAACTGAAGCGGCATGGCTAATACGAACTATAATTATTCGGAAGAACATATCAGAACGCTCGACTGGATCGAGCATATGCGCATGCGTCCCGGTATGTATATCGGGAAACTGGGCGATGGTTCATCTCCTGATGATGGTATTTACATTCTTGTAAAAGAGGTGATCGATAATGCTATTGATGAGTATATGATGGGTTATGGAAAGCGCATTGATGTAACTATCGACAAGCATCAGGTTACCGTTCGCGATTTTGGTCGTGGTATCCCACTGGGAAAAGTGATAGAATGCGTGAGCGTAATGAATACCGGTGCCAAATATGACACAGCAGCATTCCAGAAATCTGTTGGTTTGAACGGTGTAGGTACCAAAGCGGTGAATGCACTTAGTCAGTATTTTCGTGTTGAAGCATATCGCGAAGGCAAAACCAAAGTTGCTGAATTCGAGAAAGGCTTGATCAAAAAAGACAGCGCCATTTCTAAAACAGAACAAAAGGATGGCACCTATGTGACCTTTATACCGGATAACACCATCTTCCGCAATTTTCATTTTATTCCCGAATACCTGGATAATCAATTGTGGAATTATGTATTCCTGAATTCCGGACTCACCATCAATTTCAATGGTCAGAAATACTATTCACAGAATGGTTTGCATGATCTGTTAGTGCGCAATAGCAATGCAGAAACAAATCGCTACCCCATTATACATCTTAAGGGCGATGATATTGAAATTGCACTTACACACGGCAATGAATATGGAGAAGATTATTATTCATTCGTAAACGGACAAAATACCACACAGGGTGGCACGCATTTGGCGGCGTTTCGCGAAGGCTTGGTGAAGACCGTGCGCGAATTCTATAAGAAAGATTTTGATGCATCCGACATCCGTCAGGCTATTGTGGGCGCTATTGCCATCAGGGTGCAAGAGCCGGTGTTTGAATCACAGACAAAGACCAAACTCGGTTCGATATATACCTCTCCTGATGCACAGGTAACTGTGAAATCATTTGTTGTGGATTTTGTCAAGAAAGAGCTTGATAATTATCTCCATAAAAATCCTGCTACTGCCGATGCCTTGTTAAAACGCATTCTTCAAAGCGAACGTGAACGCAAAGATATTGCAGGTATCAAGAAACTAGCAAATGAGCGCGCGAAGAAGGCAAACTTGCATAACAGGAAATTGAGAGATTGCCGATATCATCTTGGAGAAGATAAACATGAGAAAACGCTACGCAGTACTTTATTTATCACTGAGGGTGATAGTGCCAGTGGAAGTATCACCAAAGCGCGCGATGTTGAATCGCAAGCAGTATTCAGCTTGAAAGGTAAGCCACTGAATGTTTTCGGACTGACGAAAAAAATTGTTTATGAAAATGAGGAGTTTAATCTCCTTCAGCATGCATTAAATATTGAGGATGGGATTGACGGTTTGCGCTATAATCAAATCGTAGTTGCAACCGATGCCGATGTGGATGGCATGCATATTCGATTGCTATTACTGACTTTCTTTTTGCAGTTTTTCCCTGAAGTAGTGAAAAATGGTCATCTCTATATTTTGCAAACGCCATTATTCCGTGTGCGAAATAAAAAAGAGACAATTTATTGCTATAATGAAGAAGAGAAACAGGTTGCAGTCAATAAATTGGGAAATAAACCTGAGATCACACGATTCAAAGGACTTGGAGAAATATCTCCGGATGAATTTTCAGGCTTCATTGGTGAAAATATTCGCCTTGAACCGGTAATTATCGGTAAAGAACAATCGATCCAGTCTACACTTGAATATTACATGGGAAAAAACACCCCTGATCGCCAAACATTTATCATTCGCAATTTACGCGTTGAGAAGGATGTGATCGATGAGCCTGCGATCGTTGAGGCTGAATCAGAAGTTTAAAAATCGTACTGCACACCAATTTGTAATCCTTGCAGACCGAATTTGAGATCAATTTGGGAATCCAAATAAGTATTGGAAAGTTGCCATTGTAAATTTCCTTGCAATGCCAAACGCCAATGTTCATTAAAACTGTATGACACCTGCGGCTCGGCCTTCCAGTACCAGGTAACACGATCATAATATGTTGTTGGTACCAATGTTTCATATATTCCACTATCTCCCAGTTTTAATCCTATTACAGGACCCGTGGCAATGCCAATATGCCAACTTTGCCTCGTCCATTCATATCCAATAAGCAGCGGAATCTGCACATAGGTTAACTTATTTGGCGTTTCATTATAATAAGATGCATAACTGCTATCTAACAACGGAATGCTATCGGTCACCAACCCGGAAGTATCTGTAATATAATCGTATGTGGTGTCTATGTTTAGAATATTAATTTGATATGTTGATTTATCTTGCATTGTAATTAAACCAATACCTGAGCTCAAGGTAAATGGCACCTTAGGCAACATCATACCAAATGATACTTCACCGGCAGGGAATAGGGTGTTTGGATCAGGGTAGATATGCACGTTGCTGTAATTCCAAACATCTTTAAATTGAGGGCTTGTATGGTAAACTCCGCCCTGCAATCCAATATGCCATTGTAATCCAAGGGTTGATTTTCTTGTTTTGAATTGAGAAGGCTTATTAGGATTATTCTGACCATTAGAAATATTGTTTTGATTTACGGAATCCTGAATGTTAACAGGCGTTTCGACTTTATTATTCAATTCATTTGCGCCATTTGTAGTTTGTTCCGGTTGATTCAAATCAGGGTTAACTTCAGTATTACCACCTTTTTCACCTGTTTTGTGCTGCTCTTGTTGGTCGTTGGTTGTTGTTTGATTCGAATTGTCTGTGACAGTAGTTTTTTCTTCGCCACCTGCCTTGCCTGATGCTTCGGTGTTGCTTTTATCTTGCTGATTCAATCCGGTTGATGCATGTGAGTCATTGTTGTCAGGTTGCACATTTTGTTTATTTGCATTGTTCTGTGGATTGATACTGCTATTACCGATATTCCCGGCTTGGGTATTAACGGGATTGTTTGATTGATTGCCGGATTTATTTCTTGAATTATCGCTATTATTTTTCGCTTCTTGCTTCGCTTCTTTTAATTTATGGTCGCGTTTTTCACGAAGTTTTTTCCGCATCTCATCTCGTAATACCGGTGCATCCTTGTGCTTGATTTGTTGAACACTTTTGCTTACTTCGTTGCTTTTGTCGTTTTGTTCTTTTTGGATAGTCTGATCGTCAATATTTTTGGATAGGTCTTGCTGTTGGATTGTATTTTTCGTGATTTGTGAAGTTTCTTCCTGTTGCTTGTTTGATTGCACAATGAAAATCGTAATCAAGGTTGCCACAATTGTTATGGCAATGCCACCAAATAACCATTTCCCGCCGCGACGCTTTCCTGCTTTGGCATTGAAATCAGCAAGTGTTTTCTCTGCCTCTGTCCAATATTTTTCATCATACGGGAAGTCGCGATTCTCCAGGCTGTCGCGAAACAGCTTGTCGATCGGGTGATCTTCCGGTTTTTGTGGTTTTTTGTGTGCCATAATGCTTTAATCGAGTTCGTTAAGCATATTTTTTAATAATGTACGTGCATGGTTGACATGCCATTTCGATGTGCCTTCGCTCATCCTTAGCATCTCTGCAATTTCTTTGTGACTATATCCGTCAATCGCAAACAGGTTGAATACTTTCGCAGTCATTTCAGGCAGTTTTGTAAGCATATGGAATAATGCATCAGCATTGATTTTTTCCATATACCGATGATCATCACTTCCTTCATATGCATGAACCGTTGAATGGTCGGAGTAATCAACCAGTTTCGTGTGTTCACGATATGACTTTTGCTGCCTGTAGACATCGATAATTGTATTAATCATGACTCTCCGCATCCAGGCTTCAACCGGAACATTTTGCTTTCGCTGATCTGCATGCATAAGCATCTTTAGAAAACCTTGGTTAAGTAAGCTCCTCGCCTCATCACGATCGGTTGCATACCTGCTGCAAACACCCATAAGCAAGCTGAATGCCTGCTTATATAAAGCGTGCTGGGCTTTTTTATCGCCCTTTGCAGATAATACCAATAGCGATGGTTCTATGACCATTGTTTTCCTTGTTCCTTTTGTGCTAATAAAATCAGGTACAGTATGTAAACTGTGTTGAAGCATAAGCGATTACATCATACTATCAACCTTTCATGCTCCCATGCAAAATTAGAAAAACCACCATCCCGAACGCATCCGGGCGGTGGTATTTTGACTAGCACTAAGGAACACAGTGAACGAAAACTGCTCTTGCCCGGGCATAACAAAGCCACATCTGACAGAACTTTCAGGGTATTGGAAGATGTAGTTTGCCTCATGTTCGGGTACGGATTTTACTCCGATATGGCTTATCACGCATTCGGCTTCGAAAAGGTTGGGTGGGCGTCAGCTTTTTTTACGACTTTTCGCAACACCAAAAGTAACATTTGCGATTTTTGCAACTGCCCGAAGTCATTTGCACAATAATTTTGTATTTGTCCTAATGCCCATCAAATCGTGGAAAACTCGCTTCATAAGCCATAGGCATTGCAGTATTTTTGACCCTCACCGCGGCAGTTATGGCTAAGAAGAAGCAAGAGACACCTAAGGAACAGGCTCAACCTATTCAACCGATTCCGGTAAAACAGGGGACTACCCATGTTTCACATATGTATAAGGATTGGTTTCTCGACTATGCCAGCTACGTGATCCTGGAGCGCGCAGTACCTGATATCCG
>JAIBBA010000057.1 GCA_019694895.1 Chitinophagales bacterium | reverse complement strand
TATTGCCATTGCAAAGGTAAATGGATAAACACGAAAAATTGAAAGAGGTTCTATTACAAGAATGATTATTGCTTGATCACTGCAATAGTTGATTGTTTATTATCTGATTGCAGCTGCAAGAAATACATACCCGCCGGGTAAGCCGACATATCTAAAGAAATTGCAAAACTACCTGCCTGCAAGATACCGTCAAACAGAGTGCCACGAAGCCCTCCTTGTGCATCAAACAACCTTATTGATGCATTAACAGGATATTCTATAGAAATTGCTGTAAGTGCATATTGATTTACCGGATTAGGGTACACCGAAATTTGCGATTGTATATCACTAATTTGGTTTATGGCAATAGTTTCAGGGCATGGTTCTATTACAAATGTCCCCGGCGATCCTCCCAAACAATAGGCTGTCCAGTTATTGCCATCATTCATTACACCAAGTGAATCGACCAATTCGAGTGTATATCCTGCGCCATCAGCTACAGTTGGCCATGGAGTGATATCCTGATAATCAACGGCAAAGCTCAAAACCTCAGATTGATCATATAATCTTAGCCATTCGCCGTTACCGCTGAAAGTGAAAGGAAATCCACCGATCACATTCGTAACTCCGGGATGTGCTGAATTGAATAATGCAAGATCCTGAGCAAGTACAAGGTGTGCATGTGGTTCAAGCGTTGTTCCGGAAGGTATCATAAATTGATGTTCGGTGCCGATGGAGTCATCCATAAATATCCATTCGCCGATATGCAATGGTTCATCGGTGACATTATGCAATTCAATCCAATCGCCGGCATCTAACGCAGCATTGCTATTATAATTTATTTCGCTGAAAACGATAGGGTCTTCACATGGAGAATAAGCTAAGCCGGGAGAACCGCCGATACAGCCGTCGAACCAATTTAGTGGATCGTTCACATCGGCATACATATCATTTCGTTCGAGTGTTCTGCCATGACCATCGGCACCAAGCGGCCAGGGAGCAGCATCATCGTAATGCATATGCTCAACAATTTCGTTGCGTGCATTTATGAGCAACATATCTTCACCATAATCGCCTATGCCAAAACCTAATGGCCCGGATACATTACTTACATCGGGATGTAATAAATGAAATTTCGCAGTGTCATCAGCAAACACCCATCTATCGCCGCTATTTAATTCAATGCCTGCAGGAATATCATAACGATGATAGGGTTCGCTATCACGAATATACCAACCATCAAGGGAAACAGGATCAGCACCGGCGTTTACAATTTCTATCCAATTGCCGTCATCTAATGATGATTCGGGGTGATAATTTAATTCGCTGACAGCGATTTTCTGTTCATATGGCGTGCCTGTAAAAACGGCAGTGAATGTCGTTGTATAGGCATCGATATTCACTTTAAAAGTAGGATTATAAATGTCGGTAATAAATGGATTTGCTTCCCAATGATCAAATGTGCAACCGGGAAGGGGCACGGCAGTTACCTGAACTTCATTGCCATTAAAATAAACACCCGTCCAAGGAAAATCGTAAATATCCAAGGTGCTGATCTGAATATGTCCGCATCCTGCAGGAGTTGCATTTAAGGTGACATCGACTTTATTTTCAAGTGCAAATCCATCTTTAATATGGAGGCGCACTTTATTCGTTCTGATACTAAAATCGTTGCGCAAGGCATTGCGATAATCTTCGAAAGTAGCGAGTTGATCTTCCACTGCGCCGTAGCCCCATCTTTCAAGCTGTCGCGGTAATTCCGGATATATTTCGTTATAAATAGAATCTTCCATACTTAATGTACGATCTGTGAGATAGGTGCTATTCATCAGATCGGCATATCTATTTATAAAATACTCACGGTATTTCGGATTCTGAAGTAAGGTTGCCAGCGGCTCGATATATTGTTGGGTATAAAATAATCCCGGAATTAAATTGGCATTCGCATCAGACCATCCACCGATTCCAAGTCCCAATTCCACATCAATAATTGCGTAGCGCCATTTGTTATCTCCTCCCCTGTCGCGCCAGGCTTTGATATTATTATATGGCCAGTCGTAGTTTGCAAACCATGTCTGGCATATGATATAATCCGTGAAATTGTTGAGGTCGAGAATAGAATCGGCGATATCATAAAAATCATCATCGGCGGGTGTCGGATAAGTGCCGAGGTAGTTGCGCATTTCAATGAAATCTGTATCCGATCCGCTAAGCGTGCGCAGTACCAACCCATACCAATAACTGAGTGTCATCAGGTCGAGGCTGTCTTTTTCAATACCTTTTACATGATCAAAATGGCCTTCATCCAATTTGTTCCGCAATTCATATACACCCCAATAAGCGCCATTGATAAATACTACTACCGGAGTATATGCCATGTGCTCATTGTAAGTACCTTCGGTTGTTCTTACCATAAAGGCATCTTTATATGGCAATACATTGCTCATATTACTGCCGTTGCGCAAATAAAATGTTTCATATTCATCGGTATCCCATCTGCGAGGTATGAGCGGGTAATTTAAAGTCCCATCGCCAAAGGCAGGATTATCAGGTTCTATGCGCATACTTTTTTGTGCAAGACTACGGCTGCCACCTGCTCCGCCATCTACCTTAAATCCACATTGTTGTTCAAATTGATTAATTCCCAGGGTATCAAAATATTCTACGTAGCACAGTTTTTTCCAATCTGTCCACCAATTATCAAATATGCCATTTGCACCGTACAAATTATCTTCATTGGTAGAAATAGAAATTACGGCAGTGGTAATATTCTCATCAATAAAATAGGTATTGGTGAATGTTCTACCGGGCAGCAATTCACCTAGCAGATCAAATAATCTTACTCTAAAAACAGTATTTGTATCAATGGTGATTGGCACCAGATAAATCGGGCTTGTGGAAGTTGGTATTTCGCCATTCAATGTATATCTGGCAATGGTTCCGGCAGGATGTGTAATGCCTATTGTTTGTGATCCGGAATAAAATCCTGCATCTAAAGTAAATGTCACATCGCCTAAAGTATAACCGGGGTATGACGTTCCACCATTTGATGCATTTGGAGTTGGTGTAGTGAAAATTTGCACATCCGCTGCTCCATCAGTAATTCTGCCGTTTGACTGATCCGCGTCGGCAACACCAACAAATAAGCTATCTATAATTAATCCGGCAGGATCACTCAAATAAATCATTTCACCGGATGGGGCGATCGTAAAATTTGTATGCAAAAATGAAGTTCCGCCACCTATTGGAAACCATGCCGGTAAAACATCTGTCCAAATAATATCAGGCGCAGTAACAGCAAGACTGAGAAACGGACGTGCAGTTAAATCGCTTGAACCTGCAGATACATTATGCACTTCAACTGCAAGGACATTGCCACCTGTCATCAACCATGCATTAATAGAATCTGCACTGATGTTAAAATGTTCAGGCACTCCACCTCCATACATGGCAGCTTCATGATCGCTGTCGCTGAATGCATTATATGCGGGAGAAGCAGCAGCAAAACCGTACATGGCAATTACATGTCCATTGAGATAAGCAATAAACCCATCGTCGAAATCCATGCTCAATAACCCTTCTTCAATTAATGTTACATCCGCAACATTAAAATGATATCGCAAATAAACACTTCGTGTGAGGTCAGGCACCACAGTTGCATCATCTCCATCGCCATATCCTACAGAGGCGTTTCCCGACAACCAAGCAGCATCGTCGAACGCAGGTTGTATCCATGTTGAGGGTGTTGCGGCACTAGGAATAATATATTTCCAAGTAGCAGTATCACTTATGGGTTGTTCCCAATGGTTATAGGTGAGTAATGGCTTGCGATCTTTTCCTGATGCAAATAATAAAGCGAATCCGTTAGCAGAAATTGTTTGATTGGGCAATGTCCATTTTAATGGCAATGTGGCATCATCAGAGATACCATAGCCATAAAGATCTGTCTCAAGACCATTGTTGTATATTTCGATCCAGTCTTCATAATCGCCATCTTCATCGATTAAAACCGCACCATTGCGATTTGATCCTTCGTTGATGACCAGTTGACCGAAAATTGCAGTAGTAGAAATGCAAAAACATAGCACTACCAAAAAGAGGAGTCTTTTCATGTGTGTGTACCGGATTACTAGGTAAAAATACCAAATTTATACACACAAAGAGTCGACTAGCCTGCATCAGAACCTCAGATAACCTTAGTTTGTGCCGGTATCAGCAGGAAAACTACTGATTATACTTTATCGGTGAACTTATATCCTACCCCTCTGATGGCATGGAAGTATTCAGGATTTTTAGGGTCGGATTCGAAATATTTACGAAAAGCTAATATGAAGTTGTCGATGGTACGGGTCGACGGATAAACATCATAACCCCAAACTGTTTGGAGAATAAGGGTTCTTGATACGACTTCATTTTTCCTGTCGATGAGTAGTTTCAGGAGTTTCAATTCCTTATTGGTGAGTTTCACATTGCCATTAATACCATTTGCTTCATAGGTAACGAAATTCACACTATTGCCACCGAAATTATAGGTATTGAATTTATCCTCGGCAGGCGCCTTGCTGCTGCGTTTCAACAAATTAATGATGCGGAGTAACAGCTCCTCAAGGTTGAAAGGCTTGGTCATATAATCATCGCCTCCGGTTTTCAGGCCTTTGATCTTATCAAGCGATGTGTCTTTGGCTGTCAGGAACAAAATAGGTGTTTCGCGATCTTCAAGCCTTATCTGCTCACAAACATCAAACCCATCCATCTCCGGCAACATGACATCCAAAATAACAAGGTCGAAACGTTGTTCACGAAAGGTTTTTACAGCTTTAGCGCCATCTGCAGCGGTTACTACTTCATAGCCTTCAAGTTCCAGGTTTAGTTTAAGGTTTTCGCGGATGTGATCTTCATCCTCAACAACCAAAATACGGTGGTTCAACATAGTAGGTAGGGTTTGATGGAATTATACGCAGATGTAAATGTAGGGTTTTAACACAATTGTCATCTTATTGTCCTTTTAAGCGCCGACAGGAATTGTCACCTTAAAATTGGTGCCTTTTGGATCATTATCAGTGACCTCAATCTTACCGCCATGAAGTTCAACTACATGTTTTACAATAAATAATCCAAGGCCTGTACCTTTGGTGGTACGAGTTTCCTCAGCTCCTATGCGGTAAAATCTGTTAAATATTTTTGTTTTTTCAGCATCGGGAACACCAATACCATTATCGGATATCTGCAAATAAATATGCTCTTCATCGCCGGTTAATTGCACGTGAATACGCCCATCGGCACCACTGTAATTAATGGCATTTTCGATAAGATTATATACAACCGAAGAAAATGAAAGTCGGTCGCCATAACAATATGCGTCTTTTTCTATATCTGATGTGAACTGACGTTGCGACTTATGTTTTTCTGCAATATGAGCGAGGATATTTGTTACCAATGAAGATACATCAAGCAATTCCCTATTAAGTTGAAAATTTGCACTTTCTATTTTGGAAGCGAGTAGAATATTTTCAACCAATGCTTCAAGTCGCGCAATGTCATCCAAAGCCATCCCGCTAAGGTGTCTGATATGTTCGGCATCGAGTTGACGTTTTTGCACCGTTTGCATACTCAGTTTCAAAGATGCCAGCGGTGATTTCAATTCATGCGTAATCGACAGCAAAAAGTTGTTTTGTTGGCGCGTCATGGCAATCTCTTCTCTGAATGTTTTGCGAATGCGCCAGAAACCGAGACCTATGAGAAATAAAAACACCAATCCTTCGCCATATAACATTAATTCGGTGCGTTTAAAATCATCATAAATGCGCTTATAATTTGCCGTATCCTCAAATTTCAGGAATGGACCCCTCTCTTGGGTAAATACGAATTTCTCACGCGCGACTACATCATTGAAATTATCCAGATTATTGCGATGCAACAGGTACGACCACCACAAAAAAGATACCGTAATGTATATAAATACAATATGGAAAAATAACCAGTATCTCGATCGGCGTTGTCCGGGCATTGTTATTTTTGGAATGTATGTGTGATTGCCTGCATAATGATATCTGCCGTTTGTTCTAGCTGCTCGTCGGTATGTGCAGCAGAAACAAAACAAACCTCGTAACCCGATGGACCGATATAGATACCATGCTCCAGCAAATAACGATGAAATGGTTTAAATAATGCAGGCATTGTGCTTTTAATATCAGATGCTTTACGTATTACGCAATCTTCCGTAAAATTCAACCAGAAAATAGAACCGGTTGTAAGTATATTAAAGGGCAATTTCGCCTCGGCTGTAAATCTATTTACTTTATCGGCAATGATCCTGCATTTGCGATGTAATTCCTCGTAAAATCCGGATGTCAAACATGCTTGCAATTGCGCTATCCCCGCTGAAATAGACAATGGATTACCACTTAAGGTTCCGGCCTGATAAACAGGTCCATCAGGCGATACCATTCCCATAATTTCTTTTTTCCCGCCGTAGGCACCTACAGGCAATCCGCCACCAATAATTTTACCGAACGTGATAAGGTCGGGTTGTATGTTGTACAAGCCCGAGGCACCTTCAAAACCAAGTCGGAATCCACTGATCACTTCATCAAACAATAAAATAATATTGTGTTTATCACATATATTTCTTAGGAACTGCAAATATTCTTTGCGTTGCAACAACAATCCATTATTTGCCGGAACAGGTTCTATAATAATACATGCTATATCATTTGGATATTGTTCAATCGCCGATGAAATCGCTGCTTCATCATCCAATTCCACAACAATAGTTTCATTTGCAAAAGCTGCAGGTACTCCTTTTGAACTTGTTTCCCCGAGTGTCACGAGTCCGGACCCTGCTTTAACTAATAAAGCATCACTATGCCCATGATAGCAGCCTTCGAATTTGATGATTTTATTCCTACCGGTATAGCCGCGTGCGAGGCGAATGGCACTCATCACAGCTTCAGTACCTGAAGAAACAAATCGCAGTTTTTCTATAAACCTATGATTATTGATAATGAGCTGCCCCATGATATTTTCATAGCGCGTGGGCGTGCCGAAGGAAGTACCCTTTACAAGCGCTTCCTGAACTGCTTGTGTAACACGTTTATCGGCATGTCCTAAAATAAGCGGACCCCAACTGCAACAATAATCAATGAATTGATTACCATCTTCATCCCATACAAGGGCTCCTTCGCCCCTTTGCATAAAAAGAGGTGCCCCCTCAACGCTGCGAAATGCTCTTACCGGAGAACTTACGCCGCCGGGAAATAATGTTTTTGCTTCTTCAAATAAGGCTGTTGATTTATCTCTTGCTATCATCACACGGTCATTAACGGAAATTCAATATAAAATGTCGTGCCAACAGAAACGGTAGACTCAAACCATATATAACCGCCGGCACCTTCAACAATATTTTTCGTCATGGCAAGCCCAATTCCCATGCCTGAACTTTTGGTTGTAAAATTAGGGACAAACACTTTATCTTTTTCCTCATCGCCGATTCCGCGGCCATTGTCCTTCACTTTAACCAAAGCCCTATGTTCATTGCTTTCCAGGCTCACGGCTATAATGCCTTCGCGGTCATCGGGTATTGCCTGGATGGCATTTTTAATTACATTATTAAATACACGGATAACCTGATTCTTGTCGGCGAAAATCATAATTCGCTCATCCGGCATTTCCAGTGTAATGGCGGCATTTTCTGTTTCATTAAATAATGCGGTTACACTATCTAAAACATCGTTCAAACATATCTGCTCATTAACAGGTTTCGGCATCACAGCGAAGTTGGAAAACTCAGATGCGATATGTGTAAGGTTATCTATTTGCTCTAAAATAGTAACCGTAACCTTTCGCGTAAGCTCTTGCACATTTGGTGCATTTGTTTGAATGGCGCGTTGAAGATGTTGGATACTCAAACGCATGGGCGTAAGCGGATTCTTAATTTCATGTGCCACCTGTTTTGCCATGTCGCGCCAAGCACTTTCACGTTCTGACCGCGCGAGTAATTGAGCCGAATTATCCAGCTCCTTTAACATTTTATTATATTCAGAAACTAATATTCCAATCTCATCATCATGCGTCCAAAAAATAGGCTCATTCGATTTACCAAGTTTTATCTCGCGGAATTTTCCGGCAATTGCTGCAAGCGGCTTGGTAATACTTCTGCTCACAAAAAAAGCTATAATACCTGCAACGATAAGCAACAACACATAAACGTTTACCAAGGTAACCATGAATGAGGATATCTCTGCTTTCAAATTCTGTTCAGTGGCGAAATAAGGCAGGTTGAGAAAGAACATGGTTTCTCCTTCACTATCCAATACCGGCACATAGGCAGATAAAAATGACAGGTCGCCGATGCGTTCCGTTTGAATATACCATGTTTCCTTATCGCAACTCATTTTAAAAAAAGCCAATGGATTCATGTTTCGCGACACCAATCCTTTGTCGAAAATATCGGGTTGAGACGATGCCAGCAAAGCGCCACTCGGCTTGTAGATATTGATATCCATGGCATGTATCTCGGATAATTCTGTAACCCTGTTGCCTATTTTCTTCAGTTGGGTATTCACTGGTGCACCTGCAGTTTTGCGCTTATTTTCACCAAGAAGAAAGTCAATATTCGTTTGCACACCTTCTATCTTCTCAAGCAGTCTCTGCTTATGCGAATCATTATATTGATTGCTGATATAAAATACTGTTGCCACACCCATCATAATAAATGCGAAAATGATAAGGCTAAGCACTGCTGATTGTATCTTATTTTGTAAGGTAGTATCTATCCACTCCTTTAGTCTAATTTTTCCTTGTAATAATCCCGCGCCCCAATCGAGAACAAGCACAATAACTAAAAACACCAGAAAGAAGAAAAACAAATAACTGAATAAAGACACAGGCTGAAACCAACTGATAGCGGGTGTTGAAACAATCACTTTTTTATTGTCGTTCACTTTGTAGATGTAGTGGTCGTAGTCATTTTCCATGATATCGGCCGACTCTTCATCTTTATTGATGTAAAATATATCCATCAATGGATAGGAATAATTTCCTTCGCGTTCAGTAAGTGAGTGGTCGTTGTATATAGCATAATCAAAATCTATGAAGCTTTCTGCAGTACGTAGATCATCATCTATCAACAATTCAGGATAAATACTGGCGCCACTGAATTTCCTCGGCACCATTCTAAGATATGTTGTGAGCGATTTATTGGAATCAATAGGTGTAGTCAATTCCGCCAGATAATAATAGTTTCCTGTATAGTCATTTATGAAATACAAATTCTCGGCAGCAGTAAATTCACCATTATTTTCAATGGCATCGATGAACCCTATTCGGCTTGCCGGATTTTGCTGATCGGTGGTTATGAGTAAAGAATCATTTTCAAACAGGAAAATATCTGTGTCATATTTTTTAAAATAGTTCGACTGCAGATTTTGCCTAACCTGACCAATTACACCGGGACGCAAGCGACTACCCTGCTCTACGGCAGTTTCCTGCATTTCCAACTGATGTCTGATTTCTGTTTCTGCTCCTGCAAATAAATACTCTGTGATCGGGTCTTTTTCTATAGATTTTTTCAGTGCAAATAGTCGCTTTGTCTCCTCTTCTTTTTTAGTAATACCGGTGTGAAAAATATAAGCTCCGAAGGCTGAGAAAAATACCAGCCAAATCATCATTCCTGCCAGCGACCTGGTATTGATTTTTTTGGTCATCAACACTGCTCTTAACAACACAAACCCGGTGATCATGCACACCATATCAGTTTGCAGGGCGTGACCGATAAAATATTCACCTAATAAAGCGAGTATACTAATCACTGCAACCCACACAGTAAATTCCAGTGGTCGATGCATACTTCGTATTACTAGTTCTATACATCTAATAATAATTAAAAAGTAGCTGAGTAAAAGCACTGAAATACAAAGGAATCCGATAAAGCTCAAATAGTTGAGCGAAAAGAAATTGCTGATATCGAAAGAAATAGAAGAGTCTGAAATTAAACTCCTGAAAATGCTTCCCATCACCAATGTACACAACACCACAATGATAGCGAGTGTTGCCTTCAGCCAAACAGAGCGCAGTTGTTTAATGAAGAAAAATCGAGAGAAAAAGAGTGCGAAACAAAATAGCCAGACAGTTTTTATCAGCAAGTCACCGGTAGATCCTGCAATACCCGGTGAGCCATAAAATTGAGGGTCGAAAAGCGGTAAGGCGCTCAGTACATTATCATAAAAGAGGTCGCGTAAAAGTATATAACTCAGCGACAGCAAAATCAACAATGCCCCAACTGCGGGTAATCGTCCGAATTTGAATGCTATCCATCTTGCAAGTTGATACATGCACATCAACCAGAACAAAGCCGATAAGATCAGCATGACAAACATACTTTGCGGATATACAGTTGCAGCAGTTTCCAGGCCATCATTGCTGACATAAAACACGGCATTCCCGCTATTCGACATAACAGGAGTGGATGCACCTTCGGCACGCGGATTAATTCTAACAAAATCCGGAATATGCATGCCCGGAGATTTTACATGGTCGAGATACTTATTCCGAATGCCATATTCAAATTGTAATGGCAGAAATCCAATCACATGTACATCGCCGGGGAAATCATGTTGAAATATAATATACTCGCCATTCGATTCAGAAATCAATAATGGCGCATCATTAAAGGGGACCTGTGCCTTTATGGGAGTGATGAAATTGTTTGTCCAAATGAGAGCACTGTCATTCTGATAAACAACAATTCCATACGGACGTTCAGCGAGGCGACTAAACTCTTCAAAGGTGTAACTATCTGTTATAAGGTTACTGATGATCATTTCATCAGAAATAACAGCAATGATCTCTCGTTCCAGGGTTTGATAATCGTGCTCAATATGTTTGGCTGTAGCCTCAAGGCTTTGACTGCGTTCAGCTCTGCCGGCAATAACATAAGCTGTTATCGCACATAAAGCGAAAACTATTGGCAGGATAATATGAAAACGCCTGATTTTCAACAGCCTCGAATTTTGTTATTTGCAGGTAATATTATAGCTTTCTCCAACTTTTAACCCAATTTTGATAACGCAATAGCCTGTTTTTGTGCACTTTGAGGCCATTTACAGGCGTAAAGTTAGCAACCAAACCCACATTACCTTTAAAACCACTTTGCATGAGAAACGTTTGTACCCTCTTAATTATGTTTATTATGCTGCTCGGCGCTCAGGCTTTTGGACAAAATCGAACAGTAACGGGCGTTGTGAAGGATGCTGCAACAGGCGAAACAATTCCGGGCGCCAGTGTAATGACCAAAGAAGACAGGTCTTTGGGAACAGCAACCGATATTAATGGTGAATTTAAACTTGAGGTTCCTGCTAATACACAAGCCCTTATGGTCAGATCTGTAGGCTATGCAGAAATTGAAGTTGCACTTACCACATCAGCAAAATATGAGGTAATGCTGACTAGTGAAGATTATAATCTCGATGCCATTGTTGTCAGCGCCTCACGTCGACAGGAAAAGATACTGGATGCACCTGCCTCCATCACGCTTATCAGTCCTGAGCAAATTAAAAATACGGTTGCCATCACGCCAATTCAAAATATCAAGGGTGTTCCCGGAGTAGATATCATCAATACCGGTTTAGTGCAAACCAATGTGGTTGTTCGCGGATTCAATAATATTTTCAGTGGTGCTTTATTGACAATGGTAGATAATAGATATGCTGCCGTGCCTTCTCTTAGAGCCAATGTTGCAACATTTATACCTACCGACAACCTTGACCTCGAACGTATCGAAGTGCTCCGCGGACCTGCATCTGCTTTATATGGTCCGAACTGTTCGAATGGCGTATTTCATATGATCACAAAATCGCCTCTAAGTCAGGAAAAGAAATACATGACCTCTGCCTCTCTGGGTTTAGGATTTCGAAGCATGATAAGCGATACCATCATGATCGCCAACCCTATTGATCCGGCTACAGGACTTGTATATGGTGATTATACGCCATTGTTCGATTACGACAATATCGGCGAAAGAACATTTTATACTGCCGGCTTCCGTCACTCAGGAAAAGTGAATGACCAATTCGGATATCGTATCCTTTTCACCTACCTCAACGGAATGGACTGGCTTTACGATGATCCATTTGAACCTGCACAAGTACAATTAGGCTACCAAACTTCTGAAGGTCGTCAAAACGTTGGCGATACTATTGATAATACACGCGACAGTCACATTGAAAAAATTGGCGTTGATCTGCGCTTCGACTATCGCCTGAAAAACAAAGCAGAATTTGTTCTTTCGGGAGGAATGACACAAAATGATGGTATTGAATTAACAGGTATCGGTGCCGGACAAGCGGTGGGATGGAAATATTATTATGCGCAATTGCGATACATCCATAACGATTGGTTTGTTCAAGGATTTGTTAATGGCAGCGATGCCGGAGACACCTATCTTTTTAGAACCGGCGACCTCATCATAGACCATTCGAAGCAATATGTTGGTCAGATTCAACATGCCAATGACTGGATGGATAAAAAATTAAATCTGGTATATGGTTTAGACGCCATTATGACCAATCCTGATACTGAAAATACCATCAATGGCGAAAATGAAGATGATGATAATATCATTGAAATCGGCGCCTATGCACAGGGTGATTACATGGTAAATCCTAAATGGAGTTTAGTAGGTGCATTGAGATATGATTATCATAATTTCGTAAACAATCCTTTCCTTTCTCCTCGCGCAGCATTAGTGTATAAGGCAAACAATAAAAACACCATCCGTCTTACTTACAACCGTTCCTTCAGTGCTCCAAGCAGCAACAACCTCAACCTTGATATATTGCAATTAGGCGATTTGACAGGTTATGCAGGTTTGTTTCAAGGATATCTTGCTTCATCATACGTGCCTAATATGCCATTGTATGCAATAGGCAATCGTGACGGATTCCATTATTCTTATGATGATTTTGGTTTACCACAATATACTTCACCCTACTCTGCTTATTTAGGTTATGCATCTGATCATTATTTCAGCCTTGATAACAGTTACGAACTTAATAATGTTATATGGGATTTGACTTTAGGATTATTAGAAGATGCATTTGATGCTACCATTCCGGGTTTAGGTGCTGCACTCGTAGCTTGGCTTCCTCCCGAAATTCCAGTTACTTCCAACAATATTGCGCAGTTGAACCTGACAACTGAAGAATTTGAAACAATAGATCCAACCAATATCACTGACTACAGCAGTATGCTCAATTCTGCAACTAATACTATCGAAGTAGGCTGGAAAGGCAGTATGTTTAATGATAAAGTATTTGCTACCGTTGATGTATATTATAATATGATGCAGGATTATGTGAGTCCGCTTACCGATATCACGCCGAACGTATTTATTGATGGTGCAGAACTGGCAGCTTATGTAGCACCTATCATTACAGAAAATTATTACGACACAACCGGATCAAACGAGTTTCTTGCAAGTCTTGTTACCGCTACACTCGATGATGATCCTGCATACGGTGGAAATAATAACGGGACCGGTGTAGATGAATTCATCAACCTCGTTCTTGCGGCAGGTGCCGGATTACCTGTGGGAACTATTTCGCCAATGGAATATCCTGATGGTGCCAAATATGTTACTTATGTTAACCTTGGTGATATTGCAGTTTTAGGTACCGATATCGGTGTGAGCTGGTATGTGAATGACGACCTTACCATGCAATTCTCCTATAGCTGGGTTGATAAAGATTCTGTTGAACTTGAAGGCGCTCAGCTCGGGTATGTAGCGCTCAATGCTCCGAAAAATAAAGTTGGTGTTCGCGGAAGTTATGATATCAAGAAGGCCGACCTCAATGTTGGACTCACCTGGCGCTGGCAAAGCAGTTATCCTGCAAACTCCGGAGCATATGTTGGCACTGTTGAAGAGATACATGATATGGACCTAACGTTGAACTATACACCGGATTTTATAAAAGACACTCAGATAACAATGCTCATCACCAACTTATATAATCATGAGCAGCAATATTTTGTTGGTGCTCCAAAGATCGGTAGTACTTATATGATGAAAGTGACAAAAACTTTTTAAGCAATATCCAATCACCCTCAATACAAGAAAGCATCCTCAGGGGTGCTTTTTTTGTTTTGTATCTTCGTGCTTCATGAGTTGGCTGCGCAATATCTTCAGGAAAAAGCTTCCGGCAAAAGGCATACTGTTATATGGCTTACAGCGAAGCGGCACCAACTATATGGAGACACTGTTGCAATTAAATTATCCCGATGGCCTCCTTCTTAACGGAACCCAACGCAACGAGATTACGCATAAACACTTCAGACTTTATAAGGAAAAAGAGATCATTCCTGAGCCACAGTTCGCAAATACTTTGTTGGTTCCAACATTGAAAGACTTCGAAGCTGCATTACCGTTTCAGGCACCTGACCTATATATAATAGTGTCAAAAGATCCCTATAGTTGGTTGGGAAGTTATAATAAATGGAGTATCAAAAACAACTGGCCGGCTCATCAGCATCATTATATTATGGAGTATGTATTATTCTATAAGATGTGGATGAACTATTCCCGTGAAGCAAAGAATATCTTATTTGTGCGATATGATGATCTGCTAACCGATCCTGCAATGGTGATGAAACAGATTGCTCAAGTAGTGGAATGGCCGGAGTTGGAAAAAGTGCAAAGTACCAATAAAGTTTATGCCAGCAGAAGATTTACCATCGAGAAAAAAATTGCACATCTCAGTGGTGACCAAATCAAAAAGATAAATCCTCAAGAACTCCGGCAAATCAATGAAATGCTGCCTGAAAATTTGATGGAATTCATGGGATACAAAAAGCTAATGGTTAATTGAATTGAAAGGCAATTATGCTTCGCGCTCTTTTGCTTTAGCCTTATCCCAAAGTGCATCCATTTCCGCCAACGACATATCACGCAAATTCTTTTGCATGCCGGCAGCCTGCTCTTCTATATAACTAAACCTGCTGATGAACTTTTTATTTGTGCGTTCAAGTGCATTCTCCGGATCTATCTTCAGGTAACGCGATAAGTTTATCAGCGCAAACATCAAATCGCCAAATTCCTGTTCAACATGATCCGGATCTTTGGCTTCCTGTAGTTCCTGCATCTCCTCCCGCACCTTTACCCATACCTGATCGATATGGTCCCATTCAAAATTAACTTGCCCCGCCTTATCCTGAATCCGATATGCTTTGATAAGGGCCGGAAGTCCGTTTGGCACTCCCTGCAAAACAGAACGTTTACCCTCCTTTAATTTCAATTGCTCCCAGTTGCGCTTCACTTCATCTTCATCCTGCACCTTTACATCGCCATAAATATGAGGGTGTCGGTGTATGAGTTTTTCACATTGAGCATGTAATACATCAGCAATCGAAAATTGTTCCTGCTCTTCACCTATCTTGCTGTAGAAGATCATATGCAAAAGAATATCTCCCAGTTCCTCCTTAATTCCCTTCCAATCATTTCCGGTGATTGCATCTGCCAACTCATAGGTTTCCTCTATGGTAAGGTTGCGCAAAGAATGAATGGTTTGCTTTTTATCCCATGGACACTGACTGCGCAAGTCATCCATAATATCCAGTAAACGTGAGAATGCCTCCAGTTTGGCTTCTTTTGAGGTTTGCATATGCCGATTTTAGAAAATACAAAGGTCGCTAATTATCTTGGCATCCTAATTGTAATAATAGCATAGCATGCCATCTGTTTTTAACTCCTGCCGAATGAAGGTTGTTTGCATTCTGTTGTCGACACCTATATATATAGGTGTATCGGCACAGTCTGACAGCACGATGATACCTGAAGTTAAAAAAGGGTTGGTAGAAATGGTATCCGATCCGATGATCAGAACTGTGCAATTGCAATATAGCACTCTTGAGCTTGCATATCCGATACTCCCTTTGAATACTGATGGTCAATTTCTGACACTCAGTTTTGATGACCTTCACGGAGGAGTGAAAGATTACTATTATACTTTCACACATTGCGATCAGCAGTGGGAACCGAGTGGACTGACCTCATTTGATATCATTGATGGATTTGATGAAAGTCGCATCAGCGATTATCAATTCAGCTTTGGTACCTTGCAGCGATATACACATTATGCCGTATCGTTTCCTAATGAGGATGTGCAATTCAGGTTGAGCGGGAATTATATTGTGCAGGTATGGAAGGATGAGGATAGGGATACACCAATATTAACAAAGCGGTTTTTTGTGTGGGAACAAGAAGCCGCTATCGATGCCAAAGTGATGCGTCCGAATCTGATTCCTTATCGCAATGAGTTTCAGGAGATCAATTTCAATGTTGATGTCCGCAACATCGATGTGCATGATGCCTTTGACGACATTCGAGTAACGGTATTACAAAATGGGCGCTTTGATAATGCCTCCTATAATTTGAAACCACGGATGGTTACCAATGATATGTTGATGTATGATATCGACGATCTCGTATTTCCGGGTGGAAAGGAATATCGTCGCTTTGATACCAAAACACTCAAATTTCAAACCGACCGGATTACTAAAATACAGCAACAGGACGGACAATATCATGTGTATGTGAATGTTGATGAAAGCAGAGTATACCAGCGATACACTTATGAAAAGGATGCGAACGGGCAATATGTGATACAAGCTGAGTTATCTGATGATGTAAACAAAGAGGGCGATTATGCCTGGATACATTTCACCCTCCAATATCCCTATGTGATTACGTCAGGTAATGTTTTTGTAATAGGCGAAGGCATGCAGGGCGATACCACTTTGCAGGCAATACCTATGACATATAATTACGACCGGCAACAATATGAGGCGAAGGCGTATTTGAAACAAGGATATTATAATTATCAGTATGCCCTACTTCCGCAGGGAGCATCATACTATGCGCTTGATTATACAGAAGGCAATACCTATGAATCGGAAAACGACTATGTGGTGCTGGTTTACCTGCATATGTTTGACAAGGATTATGATCGTTTGATAGGTTGCACAGTGGTAAATTCTGTTAAATAGAAGTCAAGACCTCAAAATACTTACCGTAATACACAGGATGTGCATTATCACGACACATCAGTTTACTATCTTTCGGTTTTAACCTGCATATATGAAAGAGCTTTTAAATAGTTACTGTGATTACAATGTATGGGCGAACACCGCTATCATACAAACACTCAGCAGTGTATCTCCTGAGATCATCGACAAGCATATGGGAGGCAGTTTTCCCACCATCAGAAAAACCTTATATCATATTTGGGATGCGCAGGTGATATGGTTGTCGCGGTTACAAGGATCTTCACCCAGCGATTGGCCAAGTGCGATGTATGACGATGAATTTGCCGGATACGATTTATATTTCATTCAGCAGAGTGAAGATTTCGCTCGTTTTGTTTCCTCCAGGCCTGAAGATTTTTTCGGCGACATGTGTTTTTACAAGGCGTTGAATGGGCAAGAATATCAAACGCGCAATGGAGAGATCATACTACATTGTATGAATCATGGCAGTTATCATCGTGGACAGATCATCAATTATTTGCGTATGCAAGGCGTGAGTGATTTGCCACATACCGACTATATTTTTTATTCCAGAGCTAAGCAATCATGATTTTTTGAATTGCTGTATGAAGAAATTCAGCAGCAATTATCAACCATGAAGTGCGAATATGACATCACATTGGGAAAGGTTGTATACAATAATGTGCAAAACATGTGAAAATCAACAAAAAAACTTTCTTTTTTTTTTGATAATATGATTTTATATATAATTTTGCAATAACCAAATATTTTTTCCAATGGCAAAAACAACTAAAAAAGCCGCCGGCAAACGTGGACGTCCTGCCGGTAAGAAAGCAGCTAAAAAAGCTGCTCCAAAAAAAGCTGCTAAAAAAGCTGCTCCTAAAAAAGCTGCTAAAAAAGCTGCTCCTAAGAAAAAAGCTGCTAAAAAAGCTGCTCCTAAAAAAGCTGCTA
>JAIBBA010000171.1 GCA_019694895.1 Chitinophagales bacterium | reverse complement strand
CCTCCCCATTTATCTGATCTGCCATCGCGTTGTTGGAATGACATTACACTACTGAGTGCATTGCCATAATTCACCGGAAATGCACCGGCATAAAATTCTACTTCACGAATAAAATCTACATTTATCAATCCCACCGGTCCGCCACTGGAACCTTGCGTTGCGAAGTGATTGATATTTGGAACTTCAACATCATCTAAATAAAATCTGTTTTCATTTGGAGCCCCTCCGCGTATGATGATATCATTTCTAAAAGATGGCGTATAAGTAACACCCGGAAGTGTCTGTATCACTTTCGAAATATCGCGACCGCCACCGGGGTTTCGTTGAATTTCATTGGCGCCAATTGTCCGGAGTGACAGGGGAGACTCTTCGGTTTTGTCGCTAACGGGTGCTTTCACTTCAATGGCATCCAATACATTGAGGTCTTCCTGCATTTGGATGTTGATGAATACAGGCTTTGCATTGGTAACTTGAACTTCAGGGATGGCAACTTTTTTAAAACCGATGAAAGTGCATTCGATGTTATATAATCCTGGTTCTATACCTTCTATGGAATAATTCCCTAGGTCGTCAGAAACAGCGCCGTATGAAGTTCCTGCTAAAACAACTGTTGCGAAAGGTACAGGTTCGTTGTTGATGCTATTGGTTATTGTGCCGGCGATTTTGCCATTTTGGGGGAAGGCGTGGATGCTGATAGAAATCAGCAACAAGAAGGTAATGGAGCGCATAATTTCGTTAAACAAAGGTAAGAGGGTTTTGTTTAAAAAATTATGGATATATAGGGGAAAATATAAATTGTGTTTGTGGGTGTTTGTGGTTTGTGTTTTTGTGGTTTGTGTTTTTTCACGCGGAGGCGCGGAGACGCAGAGGGGTGGTGTGTGGTGTGTGTTTGCTTCGCGCTAAGACGCAAAGTTGCAAAGCCGCAAAACATGCATTGCAACCCCAAAACTCACCCACCCGCCTACTCGGCGAGGTAAACTCACCCACTCACCCACTCACCCACTCACCTTTCTCCTTTCTCATTTCTCATTTCTCATTTCTCCTCTCCTCCCACTGTTCTTGTGTCATCACGCATCTGAAACCTGAGTGATCTTGACCGGTATCGTAGCTTGTAGCCATTCGTGCGGTAAGGCGGTAGCTTGAGCAGTAAACTTCATTACATAAAAATGAGCCACCTCGTTTGGTGTGCACTTCATTAAAAGGTTGATTGGGATCGTACCAATGTTTTGGTCCTTGAGGATTTACCAAAGTGCCTTCTAATTTACAGGCAGCATAATATTCTGAATGATAATAATCGCTTACCCATTCCCAAACATTTCCAGCCACATCATATAATCCATAACCATTTGGCTCGTAAGATTTTACAGGAGCTGTTGTTACATAACCATCTTCATGCGTATTGTTGTAGGGAAAGTCGCCTGTCCATGAATTGGTATGTTTCGCCAATTGTTTATCATTTCCCCAGGCATATATTTGATCGGTAGTACCGCCGCGGGCAGCAAATTCCCATTCCGCTTCGGTAGGTAATCTTTTTCCGGCCCATTTACAGTACGCAACTGCATCATCCCAACTAACCTGAACAACAGGATGATTGTTTTTTCCTTTAATAGTACTTGTATCACCCTGTGGTTTTCGCCAGCTTGCACCGGGAACAAATTTCCACCAATTGAGAAAATTATTCAGATCAACAGGGTGATCGGTGGAGGTAAAAACCATGCTGGCTGGTTGCAATAAATCATCAGCAGGTTTGGGTGTTCCGGGAGGAACTTGTTTTTTCAACTCTTCCCAGTCGATTGGCCGTTCAGCAGTTGTAAGATAACCGGTAGCTTTAACGAATTCGGCAAACTGTGCATTTGTCACTTCGGTAATATCCATCCAAAAGCCATCAACTTTTACAGGATGTGCAGGTGTCTCATCAGAGCGGCGCTGCGGATCAGTGTCAGTGCCCATCATGTATGTTCCGCCCGGTATCCATACCATCCCCGGAGGTCCGTCAGCAGGTTGATGTAGGGTATCGACAGTAACAACTTCTGTGTCGGTGGTATTTGTCTCCGATACTTGCTGCGGCCCTGAATCCGCAGAATTTAGTTTACTGCAGGAAACAGCAAGGATGCTCATTCCGAAAAGCAAGCCAAGGATGATCCGATTCTGTTTCATACTACAAATGTAAGACGTGAATTACTTTGTTTTGGTTTCATAGGGGAAGCTAATTATTCGATAATAATTGATTTACTGATGTTCAATGTTGAAGTTTTCACCGACATGGTATATACGCCGGCCGGTAAATCACGTGCATCAATATAAATCGTGTTAGAACCCGGTGTCAAATTTGCAGCTGATTGATAAACAACCTGACCAACAGTATTCAACAGTTGCAAATCTGTATTGACAGCTTCGTTGCAATTAATAATGGCATAACATTTTCCACTATTTGGATTTGGATATATTTGTAAGGAAATATTCTCTTCATGCGAAGTGATACCTTCTTTTTCTACAGCGATATTAATATTATCAGCATACATTGCTTGTCCCCAATAACCGATATTTCTAAATACCAACATTAATGAAACATCATCTATGTATGGCGTTAAATCAATTGTTTCTGTTCGCCATTCATCTGCGGCAGGATAAAATACATCAGCAGTATATGCAGGTCCGGTTGCCAATGTATTGCCACCTTTGTAATAAATTAGATCTAATGTAGCACCGCAATCATTCGACACATAAACGGCAAGTGTATCCATATAAATTCCTCCGTAGGGACGATAAGCAACATCGAATGTCAACTGTGCCGTAATTGCAGCATCTATATCATATTGTGCGGTGATTTCATCAACATGATCTCCTTGCAAGTCTGTCCAGTAATTATTAAAAAACATGCTGTAAGTACCAATAGCATATCCGCTCACATCTTCAGCTATCCCCCAGCCACCGCTGGTTCCGCCATGCCATCCTTCAGGAAATTGTGCGGTCTCGAAATTTTCTGAAAAAGGTAATGTCGACGGAGCCAATGAACTCACAATTGCCGATTTTGTGATTGATTGCACTTCGGCACCATCTGTAATCGTTAACGTTGCATCGAATACGCCTTCGGTAGGATAGGTGACAACAGGATTTTGTTCTGATGAAGTAGCCGGAATACCTCCGGGAAATTCCCATGCATAAGTTGCTCCTGCACCTGCTGTTGAATGATCTACATATTTAATTTGATCTCCTGCGCAATAAAAATTCGGTTTCTCTGCAGAAAAATCTGCTATCAATGTTGATGGCTCATATAAAGGAGCTTCCCATATACCGATATTCCAACTTCCTAATCTGATTTTGTCGTCGCGATAAAATGGAATAGCCTTGAGCGGATCTATCACCAATGGCAGGTCATTACCATGCTGCAGCCAATCGATAAATGTATTTGTGCGATAATACACTTTCGCTTCGCGCATGAATACGTAAACACCACCATCAGTGCCATACTGATGCACTATTGCCGAAGGATGCATATCATTTAACGTAGCCGTTGTGATATTAACCCATGAATCACCACCATTTATAGAGTGGTATACCTTGCTTCCGTTAGGACCGTATTTATAGGCAATCCATAATTCATCGGCATTATCACCGCTTAATGTAAATATGAGGTCGCGTTTAGCTTGCGGAAGTGTTAAGTTGGTCCATGTTAATCCTCTATCCGTACTTTTCCAGAGGTAACAATTTGTTGAACCGATATTTTGTGTGCAATAAATAATGTTTGTATTTACTCTGCTTTGTTCAACCCACAACACTTTATTATTCGCATTAGTGCCAAATTCATGCAGCGGGGTAAATCCACCGCCACCGTCTGTGCTTTTCCATATAATATTATCACGACCCATATATGCGTGATCAAAATAATCCCAGTCAAATTGTATGCGTGAACTTGAATTATACCAATAGCTTTCATTTGGTGCATTCGAAAATGCGAGGTGTTCTGCAATACCTTCTATCTCATCCGGTAATTTGATACCACCAATATCGCTGAACATACAGATATTCTCATCACTTTGCTTTACATATCCGGATGCAGCCTCGCCACCACCGAGTGCCAAGAATTCGCCTTCAGGATAATTTTCGTGATAGGCGCCGTTCCCATTGTGATATCTTCCTCCCACCATCATATCTTCCTGCCATCCCTGATCAAATCCCCAGAAATTACTTCCGCGCAAGCCATTACTTCTGCTTTCATGCGATGCAACCCAGTCGGTAGTATAATTTACACCACCATCTGTTGCCATCCATATCTCTTCTGTTGTAGGTGATGTTTTATAAATTTTTGTCTCCTGATTATCCGGATGATAATAAGGCAGATATCCTAAATATCCACCAACCGGATCATAAGAGACTGCTCCATCTTCGCTCTTCCACAAATTCAATCCGCCTATGAGCAATTTATTTTCATCCAGTTGTGAAACAGCAATTGTTGTGTTGTAATAAATCTGATCATAATCGCTAGAATGTCCATCGAAATCCATGAGGTTTGGATGTGTGTCAACATTATACGGCATTCCAATTAAACCGTGCGGAAAACTCCAACTTTCACCACTGTCATTACTCATATAAACACCTATGGTGCCGCGTAATTGTAATCCTGCGTCTGCATCGCTTTCACCAACCAGTAATACATATACTTTATCGGGATTGGCCTCGGTAACACCTATTCTGCCTCCAAGGCTCTCAATTTTTCCCATATCGGCAGCAGGAACCGTAAACCAGCCATCGCTGTAAGTGGTGAATGTTGCACCGTAATCAAATGATTTTTTGAAATAGGGAATTTGTGTTGTCGGGTCGTATTGTAATGTGTAAATTATTGCTGCATTATCAGGTTTTACTTCCACCGACATACAAAAATGATCTAATATTTCTGTCCAGTTACTGCCGCCATCAGTACTTCTGAAAAATCCTTGCTCACATCCTGCATAAACAATATTGCTGTTTTCCGGATTAAACACAATATCATAAGCGGTGATGTAAATCGCCTGGAAAGCAGCATCACCCATAATATTCCAGGTAATACCACCATCTGTTGTACGCCATAATTCACCTTCTGATGAAGCGATTACAATATCAGGATTAAATGGATCTACTGCCAGTGCTCTTACCGTATTGATATAATATCCATGCGTCATATGCGTCCAGGTCATTGCCTGATCTGTGGTTTTATATATACCACCGGTTTCACCTCCGCAATAGGCAATATTTGGATTACTTTTGCTGCGATCAAAACTATAGGTATTCATATGATCTGACACCGGAATTTGAGTCGCGCCGGCATCATATTTTGTAGTAAAATGTATGTCGGGTCCTGCGAATGACCATGTTGTACTTCTGCTTC
>JAIBBA010000170.1 GCA_019694895.1 Chitinophagales bacterium | reverse complement strand
TCGCTAAAGCTGTAAATCACCTCTTCAGCTCCGGGAGCCAGAATGATAGAATCAGCAAAGGTAAAGCCTCCGCCTCCATCCGTGGTATACAGTATCAGCGTATGGGTGCTGCTGTTTACAAAGGTTTTGTCCCAATGTGTATTCGATTCACAGGAGGTAACCAGGATCACTGAGGCGGCTACCGACAGGAGGAATAAGGTCTTTTTCATGACAATCGGAAAGATAGTCCAAGCCCCTGAAACCACAAAACCACATATGTGAACACTTGTGTCACTAAAGTGCGGCTGCCATGACCGAAATCAAGATTGTTTGTTTTTATGCAGGTATTGATAATCGAGATAATAGATCACCTTAAGTGATAAACCATTTGATTGCGGTGCGTTAAATGTTTTATTCAGATTGTCAAAATAATCGTCATATCTGATATCGTCGGCCTGGAAAATATTATTCTTCCAAATTACATTCAGATAACTTCCCGGAGCAAACTCCCAGGAATATACGAAGTCGAGGTTGAAGATGTTGAAATTCAAGTCATAGTTTCCTGTGAAATCGGTATCGCCAAGATTACCATCATCGAGCAAAGTATAAAATTGATGATACACCACTTTTCCCCAATATTCTCTTGCTCTGAAAATGATATTCATCTTCGGACCGAATAAATATTTCATACCAATTTCATGATCAATGTTCGTGATATCTCTTCTTCCGAAAATACTGTTACCTCCGCGATCAAAATCAACAAAGCCGAAATTGCTATGATCTTTACTCAAGCTTATTCCATGCGTCAGCGAGAATTTATCGCTTATGTTCCATGTGATCCATTGACCACCGCCAATGTATGGATCGTTAGGTATAGGAGACTCTCCGAAACTGATATTCCAATTAAAAGAAATATCCTTGCGATAATCGGTACCACCCCAAACATTGATAAAGGTGAAGGGTGCGTGATAATATTTTCTTCCTTCTACACGTGGTTCGTAAAAATCATACCACCACAATGGTTTAGAATATAAGTTTCCGCCAATATTCCAGAAATTTTTAAACTGACCGTTGAATCCAAGATTATAATTCACTTCCTGATATTCCAGGGGTTCTGCTTGTAAGTTATATGTAAATCCGCCCCAGCCGCTATAATTATAAAAAGCACCTTTTTTCGGTTCCTGATTATTGTAATTAAATCCGATATAATTATTAATGAAATTATAACCATATTGAATCCCCATATCCGTATGATCATATTCAGGACTAATTAAGGCATGTGAAAAATTGAAATTCCATTTTCCGGTGAATTGAGAAATGCCGACAATGTAATTATAACCATCCTTGGTTTCTTCTACTACTTCTCTTTCACCGCTGTAATATGGCTCAAATACCTGACTGTAATTTCCAAATCCCCAAAAATTCCAGGTATGTTTTTTGTTGGTGATGTCATATAACGCCTGCGAAACATTGGCATCGCGATAAATGCCTTCGCGAAGTGTATTGGTATTGGTAAAGCTGACCTTGCTGTTGTTTTTCAATGCCTTTTCAAACACCAGCATATTATAGTTGGTCATTGGATTGGTCAGCACTGTTCTTGTTTCTCCGGTAACAGTATCTTCTATAATTGCAAACTCCTGAGCAGAAATAGCATTAAATACGCCGATACCTACATTTTTATCGGTGCGTCCGGAGAATTTTGTGGCATTGATAAGACTTGTTTCGAAAGGATTTTCTTTAATGATTTCATGTGCTCCTGTTTCATTATATACATCGTAATAAAATATGGGTGTGCCGCCAATGCGTCGCGAATAAAACATGCGATCACTGAGGAAATTAAAGGTCTGATTAAAAATTTCTGTTCCTTCAGTAAAAAATGGTCTGCGCTCATTGAATTGTTGTTCAAACGGCGATAAGTTTAATACTACATTATCGCTCTGCACTTCGCCGAAATTCGGAATAAGTGTAGCATCGATGGTAAAACTTTCGTTGATACCGTATTTTACATCTAAGCCGCCGTTTAAAATGCCTTCACTTACTGTTCCACCTTCATTTTCCGGGTCGGGTGTCCATTGATTTCCTGCAGTTAAATATGGTGAAAACGACAATCGCAATGGTGGAATAATATTTTCCATTCCGGTATAGGTACCCCATTGATTAATAATACCATATACTTTAGGGTCAACAGGACTCCATAAAATTAATTCTCCTGTTGAGTTGACATTTCGGTTGAATTGCATTCCCCAGTCCTGCAGCGGTTTTGACGGAAACCTGACTGCGGAGTAGGGGATTTTTATTTCACATACCCATCCCAGCTCATTGATGCTAACATCACTTTCCCATACTGCATCCCAACTCATATCGCCATTGCTGTTCAGTCCAATGCGCTGATCGCTTTGAACACCGGCAGCACTGACAGTGAAGCGATAGCCGTTGAGATCATCATTGTAAGTATCTAAACCAAAAACAAAATTATCGGCATTTGAATATCCATCACGCTCACAAAGTTGCCTATTGATAGTGGCAGGATCAGGATCATACATGATTGCACCAACATAAATGGCATTATTGTCATAAACTACCCTCACCTCAGTTTTTCTGCTCGGTGTTTTTCCGAATTCCGGTAGGAAGGTAACATCCAGAGTTACCGGCTGAACAGACTGCCACACTTCATCCTGCAGGTTGCCATCGATCTTTGGTGCGATGGTAACTTTTGTGGATGGCATACTCGGTTTAGGTATGCTGTCTTGTGCATCCAGTTCGTTGCCAAATGAAAAAATTGTCGCGGAGATGGCACTGAAAAGTGTGGCTTTAAACATGTATTGGGTTTTAATAATTGCAAAGAAACTTGCAACATTTGATAAAAAAGGTTAATGTGATATTTCTATCGGTTAATGTTGGGTTAAATGCTGTTAAATCAACAGGCATAAGGGCTTTATACACAGGGGTTGTGGTAAAAAATGGGCATTATTTTTCGAGTATGCGCACTTCTACGCGTCGATTTTTCTGCTGGTCTTTTGCAGTAGCCTCAGGCCATACCAATTTTTGAGAACCCGAAAGTCCTACATATTTCAATTGTCGGGAAGGTACTCCCTTGTAAACCAGATACATGAATACGTTCAGTGCTCTGTCTGAGGATAAACTGTATTTGCCATTCGTAGCATTATAGGCGTCCTTATGCCCGGCCATACCGGTTTCGGAGGTGCAACAGATATGTCCTTCCAATTGTATTATCAAATTGGGATAATCCATCAAAATGCTTGCAAGTGTATCCAGAACAATAAATGACGATGGTAAAATCGAATCACTCGACATGGGGAATTGCACATCGCGCAGCACCAACCGATCATCTTTTTCTAAGGCAAGCAATAACTCACGCAGGGATACATCAGATAATTCAACAAACTCGGGCACAGCATCGACAATTTGTGAAATATCACTTATGGAAGAAGTATAACCGTACTGATAACCAATGACAAGCATATCCACCCTGCGATTTTGAAATTTGGTGTCATCAAATTCATTACTTGCAACCGGATTTGATTCGCCATGACCGGTGATGGTAAAATTTGCTTTGATGGTAATATATTGTTTCAAAAAAGCCTCCACAGCCATAGCACGTTGTTCTGAGAGTTGTATGTTGAAGGCATCACTTCCTTCGTCATCGCAAAAGCCGTCGATAAAAATATGTGCAGAATCAAATCCTGCGCAAGCGTCTGCAAATCGCTGCAGATAAGTGTTGTGCGGTTTCGTTTCGTATGATCCCGATTTGAAATAAATATGGGCGCGTATGGTATCCTGACTAAAAACTGTCGACGGAAACCAGCTTAAAGTCAGCGTTACTAAACCAATAAATAATTTTTTACAGCGCATAATTATTCCTGCACCCAGCAATTGCTGATTGGTTCCAGGTATCCGGATAATCCGGCGTGTGGTAATGAAAACATGTCTTCAAATGTGCGCAGAAAATTCACGTGCGAAACAGCCGCATCATATTCTCCGCCATTAACTAACGAACCAAAGCACAAGGTAAGTATGCGATTGTCGGTAACATTATAAGTTGTTTCATCAAAAGTGACAACCAAAAGAGAAGGATTATTGCGACAATATTCAATGTATTCCGATAAGCTATTTTGCAGCCAGGTATCGCCTTCGGTGATAGTGCCGTTGTGCATTCCATTGATCATGTTCGGCACAACAAAACTAACGGTAGGCAGGTGATCGAAATTGGCAGGGAAGGCTGAAAAGGGCTGACTTACATCAGGTGAAACTTGATTGACATCAAGGCCTATCCAATTGGAAACAGGGTTGTGTCGTCGAACATACAGTCCGTTTTCAGAAGAGTCGCCATCAAAACCAACAAATGGCAAATTTTCGCTGTAGGTGACGAAGGAGAAACCATTTTGAATCAATTCTGCTGCCAGGTTTGGGGTATTGAATTTTGTTGCAGGACGATCATTTGTGGTAACACCTTGATCGTCGCCTGAAAACCACCAGATGTAATTGGGCTGGCTGGGGTGACCCATGGCAAGAGAATTTGTAAATACGGCAGTGTGGGGGTCGTAAATCAAAGTTTGAAGAAAGGGTGCAATGCTGGTATCGTACACCTGAGCAAAGTCTTTGTTTTCAAACATCACAATGACAACATGTTCCGGTTGCGGAATGTTTTGGGTAGTGGTATCAGAATCCATGGTGCATCCTGCTCCACCAATGGTCAAACCGCAGGTTAACGCCGCTAGTGTTACAACAAAACGCAAAGAAATAGCCATCTTCAAAGTTCCGATATTCCGGGCATTTCTCCAACTGATCGATGGTGTTGATTACATTTGCGACATGTGTTCGAGCTACACCACAAAATCGAAAATGGTTAAAGAGGTTTATGAACAAAGCTTCGGCAGACCTTGGGCAGAAGAGGATCTTGGCATAGAGGAAAAATATCACGATGAAAGTGGTAATAATGCCATTGCATTTCCCGGCACGCCGATGCCTGTGGTTACGATAGAGCGACCACAAATTATTCAGGCCTATCAATTTGGATTTATTCCCCATTGGACAGCACCTGAAAAAGTAAATGAACAAAAGGCAACTTTCAATGCGCGTATTGAAACCATTACCGAGTTAGCAACCTGGCGCGATGCATGGAAGCATGGTCAGCGTTGCCTCGTATGCACCAATGGGTTTTTCGAACATAATAAGGCAGAGAAACGCAAGATGTTCATCCATTTACAGGATGCTGAAAATTTCTTTTATGCAGGGTTATATAATAACTACATCAATAAAAAAACCGGCGAGATCATTCGCACGATGGCAGTAATCACCACCACGCCGAATAGTTTGATTGCGAGTATCCATAACCGCATGCCTGTTATTATTCCCATAGGAACCGAATCGCCCTGGTT
>JAIBBA010000056.1 GCA_019694895.1 Chitinophagales bacterium | reverse complement strand
AATGATGTGTTAAAGTGGAAGCATCCTGATTAAAGGATCATATGCAATAATTGATTGAGCAAAGATAATTGAATTGGAGGAGAAAGGAGAAAGGAGAGAGGAGAGAGGAGAGAGTGAGTGGGTGAGTGGGTGAGTGGGTGAGTGGTGAATCGTGAGTCGTGAGTGTGGTGCGTACTTGAGAATCGGGTATACGATGCGAACATGCATTTGATACCTGATACTTGATACCTGATACCTGATACTTGATACCTGATACCTGATACCTGATACTTGATACCTGATACCTGATACTTGATACCTGATACCAAGTCTAGATACTAGATACTTGGCTCTAGATACTAATAATTGGTGAATCATGAGTGATGTGAAAGACTTTGAGTTAAACGATGAGTCCGATCGCTATGAATAAAAAAAGCCATCAATTACTTGACGGCTTTTTTATGTCGGGGCGGCTGGATTCGAACCAGCGGCCTCCTGGTCCCAAACCAGGCATTCTAACCGGGCTGAACTACGCCCCGAACGTGTTAGAGTATATTAAATGCGGTGAAGGAGAGATTCGAACTCTCGGTACGGTTTAACCCGTACGGCGGTTTAGCAAACCACTGGTTTAAGCCACTCACCCACCTCACCAAAAACTATTTTTTAAGAACAATCCCATGCGCCACCTAGGTCTAAGCACCACATTGGGAGGGCAAAGGTAACAAAGGAATACCTTTTTAACAAGTTCCAAACATTTTCCTGCAATAAAAAAGCCTCAATCTTTTGGAAGGAGGCTTTTATCGTGTGGCATTCTCCGATTAAGAGATGCTCATTTGGATCTTTTTCTGCAAATCATCTACACTTTCTCGGAATTTGGTATCTGTATCCATCAAATTCTGGATGGCCTGGCAACTATGGATAACCGTAGAGTGATCTCGGCCGCCAAAATGCTTTCCGATAGCTTTCAAAGAATGCTTGGTGAAGTTTTTCGACAGATACATACTTAGCTGACGCGCCTGCACAACCTGGCGTTTGCGTGTTTTTTCCTTCAGTTTCTCTACAGGCACCTCGAAATAATCGCAAACAGCTTTTTGTATGAAGTCTATAGATACCTCGCGCGACATGTTCTTCACGAAGTTCTTTACGATCTTCTTAGCCAAATCAAGATCGATTTGCTTTTTATTGAGTGAAGCCTGCGCAAGTAAACTTACCAATGCTCCTTCCAACTCTCTAACGTTGTTAGTGATATTATAGGCAACAAATTCAACCACATCTTTAGGTAATTCGATACCATCGGCATACATCTTTTTCTCAAGAATAGCCACTCTGGTTTCGAAGTCCGGAGCCTGAAGATCGGCGCTGAGTCCCCATTTGAAACGCGATAATAATCGCTCCTCAACACCTTCCAGATCACGTGGAGGCCTGTCGCTCGTCAATACGATCTGTTTACTCTCCTGATGCAAATGGTTGAAGATATGGAAGAAGATATCCTGTGTTTTTGCTTTATTGGCAAAGAAATGAATATCATCTATGATCAACACATCGATCAATTGATAAAAATGCACGAAGTCGTTGATCGAGTTATTTTTCAAAGACTCAATGAACTGATTCGTAAATCGTTCGGCGTTGGTATAAAGAACTGTCTTATTTGGGAAATTCTGTTTTACCTCATTACCTATGGATTGCGCTAAATGGCTTTTTCCTAATCCTGTTGCTCCATAGATCACAAGCGGATTGAAGGCAGTGCCTCCCGGCTTCTGAGCTACGGCGTAACCGGCACTACGGCACAAGCGATTACAATCTCCTTCGATGAAATTGTCGAAGTTGTAGTTTGCATTCAATCCGGACTCAATATTCACTTTCTTGAGTCCCGGAATAACGAATGGATTTTTAATGCTTGTTCCCATAACTAACGGTGCCGCGATTTCGGGGTTTTTATTAGCCCCTGTGTTGTAATTCGGGTAATCAATGGTGAAAGGTGAATTATTGCCTGAACTGTTCTCTACCACAATACGGTACTCCAAACGGGCATTAACCCCTAACTCACGTTTAATTGTTTTCCTTAATAAAGTTACATAATGTTCCTCTAACCATTCATAAAAAAACTGGCTGGGCACTTGAATCGTCAAAACATCATCTTCCAATTTCACCGGCTCGATCGGCTCGAACCAGGTCTTGAAACTCTGGAGATTCACATTGTCTTTGATGATCTTTAGACAACTTGCCCACACTGACTGGTGATCTTTACTACTCATCTCAGATTTCAAAAATTTTTATTGTTTTATTAACAGCGGGGTAACGAAGGTGTGAAAAAATATTTTCTAAAAAAAATTTTTATTCGCTTGTTTTTTTCGAAACCATAACAGGTTTTCCAGAATGCCATTTTTTACCCTTCTTACGCTCAAAAAAAATGTCGATCCTACCTAACCATACACCTGCCCACCCTACCTGATTAACAATCACTTCCTGGTCGGCAAGATTTTTGTATTTTAAGGGCTCTTCCAAAAATGTGTGGGTATGCCCACCCAGTATCAAATCAATGCCCTCGGTAGTTTGCGCCAATTTGATGTCCGAAATTTTATCATCCTTATAGCTATATCCCAAATGCGATAAACATATTACATAATCGCATTTTTCATCATATCTCAACACATTTGCCATCTCCTGTGCAATTATCACAGGATCCAAATATTTAGTTTGTGCATAAAGTGATCCGGGCACCAATCCTGCCAGCTCAATTCCCAATCCGAATACACCAACTTTTATCTCCTTCTTTTGAAAGGTAGTATAACGTAAAACCTTGTCTTGCAACACAGTATCCGTAAAATCATAATTCGCCACTAAAATTGGAAATCCTGCATGTGGCAATTGCGCGGCAAAACCATCAATACCGGCATCGAAATCATGATTGCCCATAGTGCCTGCATCATACCCCATAGCAGTCATCAGTTTCATCTCCAATTCTCCATGGTAAAAATTAAAATATGGTGTTCCTTGAAATATGTCGCCGGCATCCAGTAATAATACATTGTCTTCCTGAGCTCTGATCTTGCTTATCAATGCCGCCTTGTTTGCCATACCACCCATTCCCGGATATTTCTTGTCGTCATCGGGAAATGGATCTATGCGACTATGCACATCATTGGAATGCAGGATGGTTAACTTTTGAATATGATCGGAGGCAAACGACTCAAGTGATAGTGCCCCCAGTCCAAACAATGCTGTACCGGTTACCGACTTTTGTATGAAGGCTCTTCTAGTTGTCATACTGTATCCTCCCTTCAATTGATGATTCGAGCACTTTTCCTTCTGATTGCAAAGTTGCTGCGTAATGTAAAAACATATCGCGAATAGTTGTACCTAATACAACAACATTTTCCTTTTTAATAAAACTCAGGTTGTCACCTCCATTGGCCATATAATCATTCATCGCCACGCGATAAGTGCCATTCGGGTCCAGTAAATTTCCATTAATAAATACCTGCGATGCTTTATTATCAGTAATAATAATTTTTATTCCTCCCGACACAGGCCATCCTCCTTCATCAATGATCTTCTGAACTAATTGAGCAACTTCAGTTCCACTCATTGTAACTACAGCACCGAAATTTTCGAATGGCAATAATTCATATACTTTTCCTGTAGTTAATGGCCCTTTATTTAAAAACTCTTGCCTGATTCCACCATAATTGTATACTCCAAAATTGATTGCCTCACCGGTAATTCTTGCCACTTCACTTACCATCATATCGCATATTGCATTGCCTAGTAAAGATTCGGGTTTGGCTCGATTTAAATCTATCCCTACAGTGCAAACAACAGCACCCATTTGAGCGTCGAGCACATTTTTGTACGGGGCGATGATACTTGCCGTTGCAGAATCAGGCACCAGGTTGTCGACACGCATTTGCTGCATATCGTATCGTGCATCAGTATAATAATGCTGACATGCTCCCAAAGTGGAGGCAATTGCCAACAGCAGCAATAATCGCAATATTGAACTACGCTTGTGCACGATAGTGGTTTGTTTTACCGCCGAAGCAGTATTTCGTCTTTAGGGCAACAAATTGGGCGAGGAGTAAAATGCAGATTCAGAAAATGACATCACCATCATTTTCCATATAACTGCATCACTTCTTTTTTGAGTTGAACCAACACTTTTTGCGATGTAGCTTCCTCTTCTGATTCAGCGAGTTCGGCGATAATCTTTTTATGTAGTTCAACTCCGGGTAATTCAGGTAACATGGACATCGCGTTTCTATTGATAACGCTGATAGTTTCTTCTTTGGCTGCGCGAATCATATTCCAGGCATCAACAGAAACATATACTTGTTGACTGAGATTATGTTCATATTCTAACCTGATATTATTAATAAGTGCCGTGCGGAATTCCGATACATTCATTTCCTGCTTGCGCACACGTGGCAATAAATTGTTCAGCGATATACGCTCAATGAATAATGTAAGACGCTCATAAGCCTGAAGACGAACAGGCAATGCCTCACGCAAATGGGCTTGTCTGAACTCCAACAGACGCATTTTATGCTCTCTGTCGAGAAAGGCTCTTATCACCATATACGTAGTTCCGAATACCACCAGGGCCGGAATAATGTAACCTAATATCTGCCAGAATAACTCCATGATCTTTGTTCGGGGGTTGCAAATTTAAAATTAAGTAATCACTGTGCAATAATGTGAGAAATATTTTTCTTTTTCTTTTACCCTCTCCTAAACGCATATCGGCTCCTTGCTCGTATCCTGAACCAGCAGGAGCAATAAAAAAGGGTCGCCCGGAAGAGCGACCCTTAATATGGTTAACCTGTGAACCGCTTATTCCGCGATCATAAGTTTTTCAGTGAAAATAACACCGTTAACATTGATAACTACTACATAGGCACCAGCCACCGGAGCGATATCAACGCCTGCAGTCATTTGACCACCAATCAATTGACCTTCGAAGCCGGCAACTTGCTGACCGGCAAGGTTCAATATGCTCACCTGAGCACTTGCATCCATAGCCTGAGCAGTTGTAAAGTTGATGGTAAACTTACCGTTTGAAGGGTTAGGCATAATGTTTACATCACCTGCTAAAGCGCCCTCAGCCATACGACAGCTGGAGAATACGTTTACAGTAGCAGAGTTAGTGCTGCAGCCATTTGCATTGGTTACTCTTACATAGTAAGCACCGGTTGCAGTTGCAAAATAGGTAACTGCAGTAGCGCCGCCGATAGCATTGCCATCTTTATACCACTGATAAGTCAAACCTGCACCTGTATTCGCTTTCAGGCGAACATAAGCTTTTCCGCAAAGGTCAAGACCATCAGGAGTAGTGATATTAGCAGAAGGATTGAGCAATACAGTAACCGTAATAGGTGATGAAGTAGCAGAACATGATGGTTTTGAAACCACACAACGGTAGTTACCTTGCAATGTAGCTACATAAGATACACCGGTAGCACCCGCAATTGGGTTACCATTTTTCTGCCATTGGTAGCTGAGTCCTGTTCCACCTGTAGTACAAGTGAGCGTTACGCTTGAACCAAGACAAATTGACGTAGGACCACCGGCTGCAATTGTAGCAGGAAGGTCAACCACGCCATCACAATCTTCATCTATACCGTTAGCGCAGATTTCAGCTGCACCGGGATACACTGTATTAGAAGCATCGTTGCAATCACCGCTGTTGGCAACATATCCGCCAGGTGCTGAACATGCATCAGTTGAAACTGCAGCATCTCCATAAGTATCGCCGTCGGCATCAGCATAGAAAGTGATTAAAACACCTTCGTCGGTATTGCCATCGCAATTATCATCTATACCGTTACATACTTCTGTAGCACCGGGATTAATGGCGCCATCTGCATCATTACAATCTGTTGCATCAGCTACATATCCTGCCGGAGCAGAACATGCCATTGTTGTAGAACCTGCATCGCCATAGCCATCGCTGTCAGCATCTGCATAGAAAGTTGATTGAACGCCTTCGTCGATGTTACCATCGCAGTTGTCGTCGATCTCGTTACAGATTTCGGTAGCACCAGGATTTACAGCGCCGTCGGCATCATTACAATCAGTAGCATCGCCAACATAACCTGCAGGAGCGCCGTCGCATGTTGAAACTGAAGAACCTGCATCACCATAGCTATCGCCATCGGCATCGGCATACCAAGTATCGAAAGTAAGGCCTTCATCAGCATTACCATCGCAATTATCATCTATACCATTACATACTTCTGAAGCACCCGGATTGATTGAACCATTGGCATCATTACAATCTGTTGCATCAGCTACATATCCTGCAGGAGCAGAACATGCCATTGTTGTTGCACCAGCATCGCCGTAGCCATCGCCATCAGCATCTGCATAAAAAGTTGATTGAACGCCTTCGTCGATATTGCCATCGCAGTTATCGTCGATTTCGTTACATATTTCTGTAGCACCCGGATTTACGGCTGCATCAGCATCATTACAATCAGTAGCATCAGCAACATAACCTTCAGGTGCAGAGCATGCCATTGTAGTAGCACCTGCATCGCCATAGCCATCGCCATCAGCGTCTGCGTAGAATGTAGATTGAACGCCTTCGTCGATATTGCCATCGCAGTTATCGTCGATTTCGTTACATACTTCTGTAGCAGCAGGATTTACAGCTGCATCTGCATCGTTACAATCAGTTGCATCGGCAACATAACCTTCAGGAGCAGAGCATGCCATTGTTGTAGCACCAGCATCGCCATAGCCATCGCCATCAGCGTCAGCATAGAAGGTAGATTGAACGCCTTCGTCGATATTGCCATCGCAGTTATCGTCGATTTCGTTACATACTTCTGTAGCGCCCGGATTAACGGCAGCATCTGCATCGTTACAATCTGTTGCATCAGCAACGTATCCTGCAGGAGCGCCATCGCATGTAGAAACTGAAGAGGCTGCATCACCGTAGCTATCGCCATCGGCATCGGCATACCAGGTATCAAAAGTTAAACCTTCGTCTGCATTACCATCGCAATTATCGTCGATACCGTTACATACTTCAGATGCACTCGGATTAATTGCAGCATCTGCATCGTTACAATCTGTTGCATCAGCTACATAGCCTGCAGGAGCGCCATCGCATGTAGAAACTGAAGTACCGGCATCACCATAACCATCGCCATCAGCATCGGCATACCACGTATCGAAAGTTAGACCATCGTCTACCATTCCGTTACAATCATCATCAATACCGTTGCATGTTTCACTTGCACCCGGATTTATCGAAGCTACGTTATCATCGCAATCAGATGCATCGGCAACATAACCTGAAGGTGCGCCATCACATGTTGAAACTGAGTTTCCGGGATCACCATAAGTATCGCCATCTGCATCAGCATACCAAGTATCGAAGGGTAAACCTTCATCGGCATTGCCATCACAATTATCATCTATACCATTACAAACTTCAGAAGCTCCGGGATTAACGCCTGCATCGGCATCATTACAATCAGTTGCATCAGTTACATAACCTGCGGGAACTGAACATGCAAGCGTTGTATTACCTGCATCGCCATAACCGTCGCCGTCAGCATCTGCATAGAAGGTTGTTTGCACACCCTCATCGATATTGCCATCGCAGTTATCGTCTATCTCGTTACAAACTTCAGTAGCGCCTGTGTTAACAGCTGCATTAAAGTCATCGCAATCAACATTTGATGTATAACCGTCAGCATCCACATCGGCAAAAGAAGTAGAACCACTTAATACAATGTTTTTCATTGTAGCGATACCATTCAGGTTACTGAGTGCTCCATAAGCATATACACGCACATACACTGTGTATGGAACAGAGAAATCAGGAATATCCCATGTCAATGTGTTTGCACTTCCGCAAGAAGTTACGGTAACAGAGTAATCAGAACCGTTGTTGATCCATGAAGCACCGCCATCCACTGAATAAGCAAGACGCCAGGTAACAGGCCCTTTTGTGTTTCTGCGTGCATCAACACTCAATGAAGTGATGTTGAGCTGATAACCGGAGTTTGGTGAAATTGAAAATTCAACTGCCGGGCGACTGGCCAGGAAAGTTGTTGACTCTGAAAAGCGATTTGAGTTAAAACCATCAGGACATCCTGTAATGGCTTGGGCGGTGTTGACGCGGATCAATGAAGTACCCGACGTATTTGCCGCCACCGAGGCAGGTGCGCCTCCAAGGTCAGTTGTGTAGTTGTACAATTGCGCTCTTGCTGCCGTGAAGCTGAGCACCATTGCCAAACACGCTAATAAGTAATTAAACTTCCTCATCTGGTGTGGGTTTAGGTGTGAAAAAATTGCTGTCAATCATGTTTCCACAATTTGGGGGAGTCCGAAGATGCGTTATTAGGTAGTGTTTTCCCAATAATCGAAAGGAATATGTAATTAGAGGTATGTCACAGAATTACATATTTAAATTTATTTAAAATGATTTTATTTACAGATCATTTTAACACTTTTTCGTTTATTTATTTTTGAAAAGAGGCCATTTTGCCTGTTACAGGAGCATCCATTTTGTAAGCATTTTTAGGCATTAAGGTCAAAAGTGGCCGATTCAAATGATGTCACAAGTGAACTGAAATCTCTGATTTGAAACCAAAAGAGACTCATCATCGTTTAGTAACTTTGTAATTGATATCAAAAACCAAATCACATGGAAGTATTAACCTCACCAATAACCCTGACTGAAAGCGCGATGCGTGAGATCAGGAATATTATATCAGAAAAGCAAATCCCTGCCGAATATGCACTGAGAGTAGGTGTAAAGGGAGGCGGCTGCAGTGGATTGAGTTACATTCTTGGTTTTGACCTGCAGAAAGAACAAGATGAGCTATATCAAATCGACGATATTCGCCTGGTTATGGAAAAGTCGCATGGCATGTATTTAGCCGGTATGGAGATTGATTATGTTGAAGGTTTGAATAACCGCGGATTTTCGTTCAACAACCCGAATGCTAAGAAAACATGTGGTTGTGGAACCAGCTTTGAGGCATAAGCTATAGACTTATACCATTATTATTTTGTAAATAAAAAATCAAAAAAGATTTATTGCCCGGTTAAATGCCGGGTATTTTTTTTAACCATAACTAAAACACATGAACGTTAGAAATGTAATTATTTCGTTTTTACTTGTAACCGGCATATCTGCAAAAGCGCAACCATTTGCCGATGCTGTTTCATACAACGATTATGTAGTAAACATTCAAACTACTATAGCTGTTGCTTTGAATGAATTTAATCAATCGATACTTGTGGAAGGTTCTACAAGAGAAACCGTTGAACCATTTTACAACAATCTTATAACAGTTACCAATAATTCGCTTTCACTTATAAAAGCAATGCCAGCATATAATGGCGACAGCACTCTTCGCGATGCCGCTTCTGAGTTATTTGAATTTTATCATAGTTGTTTTACGAATGAATACGCAACTGTGATGACAATCGTATTCGACCCCAATATGACCATGGATGATTACAATCGCATGAACAATATTTTAACCGATGTATCTACAAGAGAATCTGTTTATGATCTTTCATTTCAGACAGCGCAATATTTATTTGCGATAAAAAATGGATTTACATTGGAAGAAAATGAAATGCAAAAAACGATTGATAATAATTAAATTATGGAGAAAATAATTCAATAAAAAAGGTCGCTCAGTTGAGCGACCTTTTTTATTTATGCTAATCAGATTATTTTACAATACTGATCTGTGCATTCCAGATTTGATGCTGTGTTTGCACCGTAACCATGTACATACCGCTCGCAATATTATTTTCGAGTGATACATTCATTTGGCTTTGACCATCAACAATCGTTGTATTAACTGCATAAACAACACGGCCTGTCATGTCAGTAATATGCACTACTGCTTCACCATTAACAGGAGCATTATTTAATTGCATAGTAAAGTTTCCTTTTGCAGGGTTTGGATAAACAGCGAGTGTTCCGTTTTCAGTGCCGGCAAGACGACAGTCGGCAGTAACGGTAACAACTTCACTGGTGCCTGAGCAACCATTAGGGCCTGTTACTACGCAATAATATGTGCCGGCATCAGTAGTTTCTACAAGCTCAGTAGTAGCACCTGCCAACACATCGCCATTATAATACCATACATAAGTAGAACCTGTTCCCGGATTAGGAATTACTTTAATTTTCACAAAACCATTTACACAAACATCAGTACCTAACTCCATATACAGTTCAGGTTCCGGTGCTTGTTTAATAATTACGTGAACGGTATCTGTCATGTCAGAGCAAACGCCATTTGATACTTCTAATTGGTAATAACCTGCATTAGCCGGTGTGTAAGTTGCACCGGTTGCGCCGGCAATTGGCATCATATTTCTATACCATTGGTAAGTAATATCCATACCTGTAGCAGTAGACATGAAATAAGTTCCTGTTCCTTCGCAAGTCGGATTATCGCCGATTACTTCAAATGATGCAGCAACGTCAGATTCGTCGATATTGCCATCGCAGTTATCATCAATTCCATTGCCACACACTTCAGTCATACCCGGATTAACGGCAGCGTCAGCATCATTACAATCTGTAGCATCCATTACATAACCTTCTGGCATAGCGCAATCTTCTAACATCATAGTGGCATCGCCGTAACCATCGCCATCCATATCGGCATACCATACTACGGCAAGACCTTCATCAATATTGCCATCGCAGTTATCGTCTACGTCGTTACAAATTTCAGTAGCACCTGGATTTACTGCTGCATCAGCATCATTACAATCAGTTGCATCCATAACATAACCGTCAGGAGTACCGTCGCAAGTTGTTGCAGACATTCCGGCATCACCATAACCATCGCCATCCATATCGGCATAATAAGTTGTGAATGTGAGACCTTCATCAATATCGCCGTTACAGTTGTCATCCATTCCGTTACAAATTTCTGTCGCACCGGGATTAATATCAGGGTTTGTATCATCACAATCAGTAAGGAAACCATAACCATCGCCATCGAGATCTTGGTCAACCACGCTACCATCAATCATGGCATTGCGAATTACTGCTTTACCATTCAACGAACTGTGTGCACCAAGTCCATATAAGCGCACCATTACGGTATTGGTTGTACTGAAATCATCTACATCAAATGATATATTGGTATTAAAATCACAAGTGGTAGATTCAACAATAATGTCTGAAGGATTTGTAATCCAAGTTGCCCCGCCGTCGGCAGAATAGGCAATTCTCCAAATAGTTGGACCTTTTGGGTTGATGCGAATATCCGCGGAAATTGAGGTAACGTCTAATTGAAATCCCGCATCAGGAGTTGCAGAGAATTCAACTGCCGGTTTTCCGGGAGTCAACAAGGTTGATTTTGACCATTGGCTTGAATTGAATCCATCGGGACAAGCGGTGGTTTCGAGGGTACCATTTATTCGGGAAAGGTTAGTACCTGTTGCATTTGCTGCTATGCCGGAAGGGGTTCCGGAAAGGTCGTTTGTGTAGGAGTAAATCTGCGCATGGACTGCAGTACTCGAACACGCAACCACAACAGCCAGTAAAAGTGTGTGTAAACGTTTCATACTTTAAAATTTAAATTGTTAGAATAGTTATAGAATTAATAGATGAATGAGTGACAGGTTTTCGTTGCATGAATATATTGCATAAAACAGCAAAGTTTAATTGCAAACGGATAAGTGCAGATAATTGTTTACTATTTGTATACAAAATCATAATAATCGATACATACGTAATAAAACAAAATTTGGTTTTTTTAACGAGAGGAGTCCTTGTAAAGATCAGGCTACAAACAACAAATCTGATTTGTATGCAAAAGGTGTTGTCGATTTATAAGTGATCAATAAGCTCAATCACAAATAAGTCAGGTTTTCAGCACATCACCTTTTTTATCTAATCACGCTTTCATGGGGCGCCTCCGACATGCATGTTTCCATGAATATCAATAGCCAAGGTAGAATGCGGGTATTCAATTACCAAATTTTATTTAGAAAAAATATTGTTAAATCTTACGAAGTCCAATTTGTGATGTCACAAAAAAGGCTGCCTTGAAATAGGCAGCCTTTAATTATTTCAAACCGCCTTACTTGGCAATAATCACCTGCTGTTGAATTTGCGTATCACCCGCCGACATTTTCACCAGATACAGTCCGGCAGCAAGGTTTGACGCATTGATAGTGCCGGCATAAGACCCATTAGACAGGTCTTTCATTTCATTGAAAACGACCTGACCGGTAAGATCTAATATTTGAACATTCAGGCGACCTTCCAAGATTGAAGGGCTGAAGAATGACAATGTCATTTGGCCGTTGTTCGGGTTCGGATAGAGTTCTCCCTGTGCAATTGAGGCACCTTCTTTACAAGATGTAAATACCGTTTTAATTGCCGATGTTTTAGAGCAACCTGCCGCATTTGCAACCTTCACTCTATAATCACCAATTGTATTTACTGTGTTGATTTGGGTATTTATACCCGGCATGATAACACCATTTTTATACCAGATATAAGTAAATCCTGCTCCGGCGTTTGCTACAAGATCCAAGTCAGGTAAGCCGCAAAGGTTGGTGCCTTCCGGAGTGCTGATGGTTGAAGTAGGATTTGCATTTACGGTGCAGGTAGTAACGGTAGAAGTAGCAGTACATCCACCGGGAACGGTTACGGTTACTTTATAATTTCCTGACTTTGTAACACTATATGAAGAACCTGTTGCGCCGGCAAGATTTGCGCCGTTTCTATTCCATTGATAGGTATAACCAACACCGGTATTGGCATTTAATATCAGACTTGCGCCTTTGCAAACTGTTGTTGGGCCTGAAGGCGTAATTATTGCTACGGCGGCATTATCATCGATGGTTACGTTGCAGTTTTCATCAATGCCGTTACAAAGTTCGGTAGCGCCGGGATGTACTGAAAAAGCAGCATCATTACAATCAGTATTGTCTGCAGTATAGCCAGCAGGTGCGCCTGTGCAGCTTGTTGTAGTAACAGCGGCATTGCCATAACCATCGGCATCTGCATCCTGATAGTATGTCACAAATGTGCAGGTTGTGACATTAATATTATAGTCTTCCGTTTCACCTTCATTCCACAAATCGCAATACATATTTGCCGGTGGGGTAAGGTTATAAAAGGCTCTGATGCGCATGCGGGTTGTTCCCAAAGGTGCGGTGGCAGGAACGTTTATGACATTGCTAACTAATGAAGTTGTTGGTGCAGAACTAAGTGCATATTCATCTGCATCATTAAAATCACCATCTCTGTTCCAGTCGATCCAAACAGCAAATCCTTCCGGATAATCAGGACCCGATTGGAGGTTCATGGTAAATGTTGAACCCTGGTTTGCCGAAACAGTTGTTCCTGAATAATAAGTATAATTACCCGGATTCGGTGAACAACCGGTATTCATATTGCTGAAATTGGTTACTGCACCTGTTGTATAAACATCATCGATAAAGTCGAGTGAAGAACAACTAGGTTCAATGAAATCCGCTTCGCAATAACATGGTGTAGTTGCTGTTGTAAAACTATTATTGATACAGCCGCCTGCAATTCCGGTTACATTATAAGGCTTAACTTTCCATTTATAATTGGAGCCTGTTGCCAACATAGCGGTAAAACTCAAGGCATTTCCCAAATCCAGATTGCTGGCAACGTTATTATAATTAGGTGGGTTATTACCCATTGTTATTTTGTAGCCGGTGGCGTATGGCACTACATCCCAGTAAACTGTCAAGTTAGGACAAATATCTATCGAACCATTCGCCGGGAAAATGGAGGTAGCGCAGCCAGGAATGGTAACAACAGGATCGCGAAGAATGGCGATGTCATCAATAAAAATATTGTAACCATAACCACTTACACCTTTAAAAATCACATAGTTTGTAGCCGTATTATATGTTGATGGAACGGTAAAAGTATATTGATACCAACCCGCTGCCGGTTCAACCGGTGTAGCAAGATAATTTCGATTTACTGTTCCTATCAGGGTGCCGCCTGCTGATGCCTGAGTAGTGTTTACATACACCTCCATTTTGTCGGTGCCAACACCTGCATCGCGATACATCCAAAAAGAAACGAGGTTAGTACCTGACACTGTAAAATCTATCACCGGTGTAGCAAGGTCGCTGGCTGTACCTGATGGATAGAAATACGAATTAAATTCTGCTTCAGCGGGATCAGAATGTGGCTCCTGGATTGGCGAACCACCGGTGGTAACTCGCTTCCAAGTTCCGGGAGCGCCTGTACCGGCAACCTTCACATTTGTCCAACCCATAGGTGGAAACAAAGCGGGGTAATCAAATGATTCCTGAAACAGTGTGTCCTGACCAATTACACTAGTGGCCAAGAAAATTCCGAACACAAGGGTGCCGAGTTTTCGGAGGGGGAAATTACATGTGTGCATACAATTATTAAATATGAATGAATACCTGGATATAGCTGCAAAGTTAAGGTACAAGTCGCATAAAAGACCTGTCCCACGCATCTATATGACGCATGGGACAGTATGTTCGTTGCCTGTGTTCGAAGTCTTACCTGCTTATTACCAATTGTTGTGAAAGTTGCGCCTCAGCTCCATTCACCGTTACCAGGTAAACTCCTGAAGGTAACTCATTGGTTTTCAAGTCAATATCAATATCACCATCTATGATCAATGCATCCTGAACGATCATTTGCTGACCGGTAAGATCGCTTACTATGATTTTTGCGATTTCGCCAATTCCTTCGATTCCTGATACATGTATGTGCACGATATCGCTGGCGGGGTTAGGGAATACTTCCATGGTTTCATCGCCAACAATCGGAACTGCATTGCGACAGGTTTGCACAACGGTTGTATTAGCTGAAGTTTTAGAACAGCCTGATGCATTTGTAACTGTTACCCGATAATTTCCGGTAGTGGTTGCGATATATACGTTAGTTGTCTCACCGGCAATCACCACGCCATTCTTTTTCCATACATAGGTATAGCCCGTGCCTAAGTTGGCTTTAAGCATTACGCTTCCTGTTCCGCAAAGATCAAGGCCACCGGGTGCAGTGATGGTTGCTTTCGGCGCAGCAAAAACAGTAACATTTGTTGTTGCAGATGTATTAAAACATCCACCCGGAACGGTGATTTTCACCTGATAATTTCCGGTTTTGTTTACCGTGTAGTTAGCAGATGTTGCTCCAGCAACGTTAGCACCATTTCTTATCCATTGGTAGGTATATCCCGCACCTGTATTTGCACTCAATGTTACTGTGCTTCCATTACAGAATGATGTAGGCCCGGAAGGAGTTATTGTTGCAACAATCACACCTTCGTCAATTGATGCATCGCAATCATCATCTATGCTATTACAAATTTCTGTAGCGCCGGGTTTAATTGCTGCATTCGCATCGTTGCAATCTAAATTATTAGAAACATAACCGGTTGGAGCAGCCGCGCAAGTTGATGTAGTGATGGCATTATTTCCATAAGTATCTAAATCAGCATCGCGATAATAAGTAAACACCGGTAAGCCTTCATCTATCGATGCATCGCAATCATCATCAATAGCATTACAAATTTCAAGTGCACTTGGTTTAATTGCCGCATTGGCATCATTACAATCTGTTCCAAGCACAACATATCCTGAAGGAGGCACTACAGCACATGAACTGGTAGTTGTTGCGGCAGTACCATATCCGTCGCCATCGGCATCGAAATAATATGTGTAGAATGTTACGCCATCATCAATCAGCGCGTCACAATCATCATCAATGCCATTACAGATTTCTGTTGCTCCCGGTTTAATTGAGGCATTCGCATCATTACAATCGGTATTTGCAGCGGCATAACCGGAAGGAGCTGAACCTGCGCAAGAAGAAGTAGTTGCAGCATTTGTTCCGTAACCATCGCCATCAAGATCCTGATAATAAGTTGTGAATGTAAGTCCTTCATCTATTGAAGCATCACAATCATCGTCAAGTGCATTACAAACTTCTGTTCCACCCGGTTTAATTGAGGCATTCGAGTCATTGCAATCAGTATTATTTGCAACATAACCTGAAGGCGCTCCTGTGCAACTTAATGTTGTTGAAGCAGCATTTCCAAATCCATCGCCATCAGCATCAGCATAATATGTTGTAGCCGGGCATGGATTTACCGTGATATTATAATCTTCTGTTTCTCCTTCACTGAAAGTGGTGCAATAGGTATCCGATGCGGGCACATAATTGTAAGCGCATCTGACACGCATGCGTGTTGTGCCTACTGTTGCAGTATAGGGAACTGTGATTGATCCGTTTACAACAGCTAATGTTGCTACGCCGGAATTAAAAGCATATTCACCCGCATCAGCAAAATCGCCATCCTGATTCCAATCGGCCCAAATGGCAAAGCCCTCTGCATATGTTGGTCCGCTTTGCATACTCACATTAAATGAATTTCCCTGAGTAGCGGTTACGGTCATGCCCGAGAAATAAGTGTAATTACTTGGATTAGTAGTACATCCACTATTATTATTTGAAATATTCGTTGTACCTGCTGAAGTTGAAAAATCATCTATAAAATCTTCCGAGCCGCATGATCCATCGAGATAAACAGGCGTGCAATAACAAGTTCCGGAACCTGTTGTGAAGCTGTTAAAACCACAACCTGTTGCATCACCAAATGCATTGTATGGTGTAATTTTCCAATTATATGTTGTTGATGGATTAAGGAATGTACTATAACTCAATGCAACACCAAGATCAACATTGTTGGCAACGTTATTATAATTAGGTGCATTGCTTCCCATGGTTAATTTATATCCTGAAGCAAGTGCAACTATTCCCCACGAAATTGTTTGATTAATACATGCTCCGGTAGTACCAGTAGCAGGTGAAAATGTAGTAACACATCCGGGGGCAGCCGGCGCTAAACGGTCAACTGAAATATCATCAACATATATATCATTTCCGAAACCGGATGTGGCTTTAAATACAATATAATTTGTTGAAGTATTAAATGCTCCGGGAATTGTAAAAGTATATTGATACCAACCATTAGTTCCCACGACAGGCGATTGATTTCTATCGCGATTGATAGTTCCCAAAAGTGTACCGCCTACAGAAGTTTGAGTGGTATTTACATATACTTCCAATTTATCTGCTGCTACCCAGTTATCGCGATACATCCAAAAACTAACCGTATAAGTTCCTGAAGTAGTAAAGTCGAGAACAGCTGTGCGCAATTCACCGGATGTTCCAGCCAGGTAATTGTGTGAGTTATAGCGTATTTGCCATGAACCCGTATGCGGTGTTTGTACCGGGAATAAGCCATTTCCATATCTTGCCCATGTTCCGGGCAATGTAGGACCGGTCATTCTCACATTTGACCAACCTGTTGGGGGGAATGGCAGAGATTCAAATCCTTGTGTAAGTAAGTTTACCTGTGCCTGAGCAGTGTTTAACGCAAAAATTGCTATTGCCAGCAATAAGCTGCGTCTTAGTAATGTAATCATAGCCTTGTTGAGTATGGGTTAAAGATAGTGGGTAGGTTTCGCTTCCAATTACTAAAATAAGGATATTCCAATTTCGCGACAAAAAAATCCCGCAGGAGTTGACCTGCGGGATTGTAAATGATTGTTTGAGAATCCTTACTTCTGGATTATCAGTTGTTTAGTGTATTCTTTTTCAGCCACTATCACTTTCACAACATACATACCGGCAGCGATATCGTTGCCAAGGGTGATGGTTGTGTTGATGGTGCCGTTGTCTATACCAACAGTTCCGGCATATACCTGCTCACCAACGATGTTCAGGATATATACTGAAGCTACTTGTTCAGTGGTATTCAGCTCCATATCGAGTGTGAAGATGCTTTCAGTTGGGTTAGGATACAGTTCAAATGTTTCCTCAACCACAGCGTCGACTGTTTCACCTTCGCGGCAAGCAGTTACAGTTAATGCTGCTGTTGTACGAGTACAACCATAGGCATTTGTAATCTGACAGTTATAGCTTCCCGGTAATGTAGCGATATACAAGTAGCTTGTAGCTCCAACAATTGGGCTGCCATCTTTATACCATTGCCATGTGTAAGTAGCGTCGTAGCTGGCTTTCAGTTTCACTGTTGTGCAAAGGCTGGTTCCATTTGGAGCCGAGATGTTGGCATTTGGTTGTGGATTCACCTGAACGGTTGTTGGAGCCGACAGTGCGAAACATCCTTCCGGAATATTCACCTGAACCTGATAGTTACCCGGTTTCGTTGCGAAATATGTTG
>JAIBBA010000055.1 GCA_019694895.1 Chitinophagales bacterium | reverse complement strand
GCTCAAATGCGTCCGGGAACTGTAATTGTTGACCTGGCAGCAAGCACCGGTGGCAATTGTGAACTTACAGAGAATGGTAAAACCATCAATATCAATGGCGTGACAATTATTGGCGATAGCAATCTCGCTTCTACCATGCCGCAGGATGCAAGTAAAATGTTTGGTAAAAACATTCTCAACTTCCTCAAAATCATGATCGACAAAGACGGTAATACTGCTTTGAATTTTGACGACGATCTAATTACCGGCACTTGCTTAGCACATGAAGGCAATATTCGCAGCGAACGTGTGAAAGCACAAATGTCAACCGTAACTGCCTAACCAAAAAAGAATTATCACTTATGATACTGCTCGATATTTTTCAGAATTTCCTCGCCAGTCTCGACACCTGGGATATCATTTACATTGTGTTGCTTGCAGCATTTCTTGGTGTTGAAGTGATCAGTCACGTACCGGCAATCCTCCACACACCACTGATGTCGGGCGCTAACGCCATTCACGGTGTAGTAATCATCGGATCCATTATCGTGATGGGTCATGCCGAAAGTACTCTGGCACTGGTGCTCGGATTCCTCGCCGTTATCCTCGGAACCCTCAACGTAGTTGGCGGCTTCGTTGTTACAAATAGAATGTTGCAAATGTTTAAAAAGAAAAAGTAAATGTGGTTGTGTGTTCATGTGTCCATGTGTTCATGAATATGCATTATCCTAATTACAACTCACCAATCACCATTCACAAATCACCACCCGCCTATCGGCGAGGCAAGCTCACCATTCACCACTCACCAATATGACAACTCTAGATATACTTAAATTATGTTACCTCCTCGGCAGTGTTTCTTTCATTGTCGGATTGAAGATGTTGGCAAAACCTGATTCTGCTAAACGCGGAAATATGTTGGCTGCCATTGGTATGGGGATCGCCATTATCGGAACGATTTTATTTCACAGAAATGAGGAAGATGAAAGCATAGGTAACCTCGCATGGATATTCGGTGGTATCGCCATTGGTACTGTTGTTGGTTACCTGGCAGCCATGAAAGTGAAGATGACACAGATGCCGCAGATGGTATCGCTATTCAATGGAATGGGTGGAGCTTGTGCAGCCTTAATTGGCATTGTTGAAATGGATACGCATAATCCGGAAGTATTCGGTGAGCGCTTTACTATTTTCCTGGGATTGATGATTGGAACAGTTTCTTTCGCAGGTTCTATCATTGCTTATGGAAAGCTCGAAGGAAAAGTAAAAGATTTCGGTTCTAAATTTCAACAGTGGTTTAATAATACTTTCATTTTCGCCATTCTTGCTTTATTGGTTTATGCATCATTAACACCTGATTTTATGCCATCAAGTGTTATATGGATCATTTTTGGTGCTTCCATGTTGTATGGTATTTTGTTTGTATTGCCTATCGGTGGTGCAGATATGCCGGTGGTGATATCATTACTCAACTCATTTACAGGTGTTGCCGCCGCTTTCGGTGGTTTCTTATATCATAACCAAGTGATGTTAACCGGTGGTATCCTTGTAGGTTCTGCCGGTACCATTCTTACCGTATTGATGTGTAATGCCATGAACCGTAGTTTGTGGAATGTGATCATCGGTGCATTTAGTGGAAGTTCCGGTGGTGGTAAATCAACTGAAGGTCTGAGCATCCGGGAAATAAATGTTACCGATACCGCTATTCTTTGTGCTTATGCGCAGAAGGTAACCATCATTCCGGGTTATGGTCTTGCCGTTGCTCAAGCACAACATGCGTGTCACGAATTTGAAAAGGTGTTGGAAGATAAAGGTGTTGAAGTGAATTTTGCTATTCACCCTGTTGCCGGTCGTATGCCAGGGCATATGAACGTGTTGCTTGCAGAAGCAGATGTGCCTTATGATAAATTGAAAGAGATGGAGGATATCAATCCTCACCTGCCAAATACGGATGTTGTAATTGTGATCGGTGCCAATGACGTGGTAAACCCTGCTGCAGAAACAGATCCGTCATCACCTATTTATGGCATGCCGATCATCAAAGCGAACACCGCAAAAAATATTATCGTAATGAAACGTTCCATGGCAAAAGGTTACGCCGGTATCGAGAACGAATTATTCTACGATAATAAAACGCGCATGCTCTTTGGTGATGCAAAAGCAACACTCGAGAAACTGGTTGCTGAAGTGAAGAACGTCTGATCAATATTGATCATTCGTTTACTTTTTTCCAGTTGGTTTTCAGCTTTTCTAATGTAGTGGGATTTTCCAATTCGCGTGTGGAAGCATATTCTTCTATAAACCCGCATTGGGAACAAACATACACATCCACATACAACCCTTTCCAGCTACTTAATGCTATCATGCTGCGATCGCCACGCTTGGCTAACCCTGCATTGGTGTACAACTTAGTGCTATTACATTTTGGGCATGTACCTGTTGATTTCATGATTGCAATTTGATTACGAATATAAGCCAATTTTCTGCCTCATTATCCAACTAACCAACACGGGATTCGTTATTATAAGAAGCATTCAATAATACCATATACCTTTGTCGTACATGGCACAACCCACTAAAAAAATGGTAGTGATAATAGGTGGAGGCGCAGCAGGATTCTTTTGTGCAATAAATCTTGCTCGCTTGCGTCCCGACCTTGAAGTGCATATTCTTGAAAAATCGCAGCAGGTGTTGAGCAAAGTAAAAGTTTCGGGTGGGGGGCGATGTAATGTTACGCACGCATGTTTTAATCCCGAAGAACTTATTGAAAATTATCCTCGCGGAGGGAAGGAACTGCTCGGGCCTTTTCATCATTTTCAACCTGCAGATACGATTCAATGGTTTGAAGATCGAGGTGTGGAATTGCATACTGAAGATGATGGTCGCATGTTTCCTGTGACCAATTCTTCCCAAACAATTATCGATTGTTTTCTTCGTGAAGCAAATAAATATCACGTGCATATTCATTTTGGTGTGCAAGTTGAATCCATTACCTCAGTTGATAATGCATGGAAAATTGATTGCAAGAATCAAACATTTCATGCCATTGCGGTTATGATGGCAACCGGCAGCAGTCAGCAAGCGTGGAGTTTATTAAAGCAACTTGGTCATACCATTATTCCACCTGTTCCAAGTTTATTCACTTTTCATATTCGCGATAAACGCATCGATGGATTAATGGGAGTTAGCATTCCTCATGTGCAGGCATCGCTTATGAATACAGACCTTATCACCGAAGGACCATTACTGATTACACATTGGGGATTGAGTGGTCCGGCAATATTAAAACTTTCTGCATGGGGAGCTGATGTTTTGGCGAAAAAACAATATCGCGCAAGCATACAAATCAATTTTTGCCCAACATATGATAGCGCATCATGCATCGATTATTTGCGTGGAATGCGAAACGATCATCCGAAAAAGAAAGTAGTGAATGATCATTTCCCAACTATTCCCTCCAGATTATGGAAGCAGCTTTGTGCATTTGGCAACATAACCGAAAATCACAACTGGGCAGATTTGTCAAACATAATGATAGAAAGCTTTGCTGAAATATTAACCTCATCCACCCTTAGCATCAACGGCAAAAGTACTTTCAAGGAAGAATTTGTTACCTGTGGAGGTATTGCGCTCAACGAAGTCAATATGCGCAACATGGAAAGCCGACTACATCCCAACCTATATTTCGGTGGCGAAATGTTGAATATAGATGCTGTTACCGGAGGATTCAACTTCCAGGCAGCTTGGACAACAGGGTGGCTGGCGGCCAGGTCAATAGCCGGAAATCAGACTTCCTAAAAAACCCGGTTTTACAATTAAACCTTTTTTCCCAAAGACCGTCATACCACAAATTTCACAGCATGCACATTAGAACCACCCTGCTGGCATTAGGTTTTGCCTCTGTAGCTATGGCACAGAATCCCGGCGACAATATCTTTAACACCAATCAAGTACTGACCATAGATCTGCAATTCTCTCAGCCCGGATTCTGGGATAGTCTGGTCGCCAACTATGCAACAGAAACATATATGATGGCTGATCTCACTGTTACCGATAATACAGGCACCTATACCTTCGACAGTGTTGGTGTGCGATTGAAGGGAAATTCAAGTTATGGTCACCCGGGAAATAAAAAATCATTCAAAATAGATTTCAATCGTTATGTAGCAGGGCAAGAATATGACGGCTTGAGGAAATTAAATTTCAACAACAGCTTTAAAGACCCAAGCTTTATGCGTGAGAAGATCTATTATGACATTTGTAAGGCCGACAGCATTCATGCACCGCGAGCTAATTATGCTGATGTATATATGAACGATGAATTATGGGGATTTTATTCCGTCGTTGAACAAGTAGATGATGAATTTTTGAAAACACATTTTGACGAGAACAATGAAAATCTTTTTAAAGCAGGTGATGCCTTTGGTGGCGGACCCGGTGGCGGTGTTGAAGGAGATTTGAAATATTATGGTACTGTGCAGGATGATTATTACGACAGATATACGTTAGAGAACAATACCGATGAAAACGACTGGACAGATCTGATCAACCTCACTGATTTCATCAATAATTCTTCCGATGCTGATTTTGCCGGACAGCTATCACATCATTTCGATGTAGAACAATTGATGAAATGCATGGTGATGTATAATATGTTCAGCAATCTGGATAGCTATCTCAATTCTGCACGCAATTATTATATCTATGATTACGACAGCACAGGCATTTGGGAATGGATCAACTGGGACTGCAATGAGTCATTCGGTCTTTACACCGGCGGCCCCGGAACCGGTGATCTGCAGGAATTAGATATATATTACTATAATCTGAACCGACCTTTATTCGAGCGCGTGCTTACAATAGAAGATACGAAAACACAGTACGAAACGTATTATTGCGAGTTGTTCAATGCCTATTTCAACAATAGTTATATCAGCGATTTGATCGACGAGCTATATACACTCATTCAACCGCATGTTTATGCCGATCCGAATAAGATGTATACTAATGATCAGTTTGAAACGAATATTGAATCAGATATTGCTGGCGGAATGGGTGGCACCACGTATGGATTAAAATCCTTCGTCACCAATCGCAGCGCATATATTGCAAGCGCACTGGATTGCAGTACACAAACTGATATATCAACAAATACTGCATTCGATATACACATTTTTCCGAATCCAACCAGCGATATGATATATATCAATGGAGATTTCACATCACCATGCAAACTGGCTGTTTATGGACTTGACGGACGTGTTTTATATCAGCTTGATCAAGTACAATTACCCACCAGCATTTCACTCGCTAACCAACCGTCAGGAATGTATCTGGTTGTTGTGGGAGAACAGCAAACAATCATAACAAAGCAGCAATGATCAAATACTAATTTCATTAAGTAAAAGAAAACGCGATAGTAACTCACGCACTGTGCATACTATCGCGTTTATAATTGTATAAATACCTCGGAGCAATGATGAACATTAACCATTCCACCTTGCTGTCCACCATTAGAACCGGTATCGCACACCGAGTGCCCAGCCCATATCAAAATCATCGTTGATCAATCCGATCTCAGGGCGAATATCGAGGCTTAATTGCAATGGGAAATCAAAATTGTATTCCATTCCGAGGTCGAAATCAAAATCAACAAAAACACCATCGTCGTCATCGCCTTCAAACGGATGGCCATTGTCATGATCCCGAGCGCCGAGCCCGCCTCCAAGACCGGCATACCAATAAAATGAATTGTCGATGGAATGCACCCATTGATAGAGAACAGTTAATTTAAATCCATCGTTATACCCATCTTCAAAAGCGCCAAGGTCAAATTCCAACCTATTGGGACCTCCGATGTATTGCTGAAAAGAAATTTCGGCACCTACACCATCGCCACCACCGAAACGGATACCTACTGCATGGAGTTCATTGTTTTGTGCCTTGACAGCAGTGGCCATCGCACAAAGGATCATAAATGTGAAAATTCGAGTATGCATGTTGTTGGTTTTAATCATGAATGATAAATAACAGAAAATAAAAAGCCCGATATCGCACTGATACCGGGCCGCTATTCATAAAAGAACCACCTTTTATTCTTTAATGATCTTCGTGTTAAACATTTGCCCGTTTATCAAGGCAACTTGCAACACATAAATTCCGGTCGGTAAATCAGATACATTTACCGGTATCGCAATGTTTGTGCCATCTATCTGAATATCAATGGCTTTAACAATTTGTCCGGAAATGTCAATTAGTCGTAAACTGCCTGTACCACTGATTTCCTCGCTAAATGTCAATTGCAATTCATAAGATACCGGATTTGGCCATGCCTGAATATTGAGGTCATTTTCCCCAATTTCTTCGCCTTCACGCAACGGTAGTGTAGTGAATGTCAACAATGTAGTATAATCTTTCCATCCGGCAGCGCATTGCGTTTTTACCTTCCAATTATATGCAGTTAATGGTAAAAGACCGGTTAATGATAAAGTAGTATTTGTTGTTGTAACATCTGTCCATGTCAATCCAAGCAATGATTTATATGAAACCTGATATTGCAATGCTCCCGGAATGGCATTCCAAACTAACGTTGCTTTATTGGGTGTGATCAACTCCGTAGATAATTCGCTAGGCGATGTACAAGTTGTTCCAGCCGAAGGTGTAATAAAAATATTATCTCCCGAAAATGCTGTCCATGCACCACTGCACCAAGCTTTCACCTTCCATGTGTATGATGTATTAGCCGAAAGTGAAGAAAGATCGAGATAAGTATTTTCTACCGTTACTGTTGTCCACGTAGCTCCTGCTGTTGTTTTATATTGCACCTGATATTGCGTGCTACCCACATTATCCCAAATCAGTGTTGCATGAGAAGAGGTCAATGCATCGGCAAACAATCCTCCCGGGACAGCACAAACACACGGTAAACAAACATTATCAATGCCTTGTGATTCACCGGGTCCGGTTTTTACACCTTGCGAATAAAATTTCACAATGATATAATCATATCCGCTTCCAAAATTCACGGTCCTGGTAAATGTTTGCCAGTTGTATTCGGCAAGACCGAGGTTTTCACTGTAAAGCACAGTAGGAACTACATCCACATCATTCAAATTCCATTTAGTCACAGCACCCAACGAGGTGAAATTCATATCCTTGAATTCGCCATTGACGCCAACAATCTCAGCGTATAAGTCATTGCCAATGGCGCCGATGCCCAAATTTTTTGCCTGAAAACTAAAAGACACATTTCCACGCAATACCTTGTCATTTTTAATTACCTGCACCAAAGGTCTGTTCCATTTATCGCTCAATAAAATGGTGGCTTTCCCTGCCAATAACTGCCAATTGCTTTTGTGAATCCATCCGTTATCGACAAATGCACGCGTGCTATTGATATAACTTGCCGTTGTTAATCCACCTGTCTCAAAGCCGGAATTAGCTACCGCGTTGGAATATTGTGTAGTAGAAACATATACATTTCTGGTAAGTACACCAGTTTTTCCTTGGCTATCATAAACAGTCAATGTTACACTGTAAGTGCCGGGTAAATTATAAGTATGCACAGGATCTTTTCCATAACCGCTGCTGCCATCACCAAAATTCCAAACATAAGATGCAATGCCATTGCCCTGTCCGGGAGTTATAACCCCCGGATCAGTATCAAGCGATAAAGCGCCATTAAATTGCACGGCATTTCCACCGGCAGATAAATAGGCAAAATCCGGTGTCGGCAATACATTTGGTGTTATTGCCGTAAATGAAGGACTACCACTGATCTCAAAATAATCAGGGAATTTATAATACTCAGAAGCACCGTATACATCTGTTCCTTCTTCAGGCACAATATTATATAAATTAGCGGCGTAAGTGCCACCTATTATTTTTGAAGTTCTATAGTCGTACTCTTTGGTATCACCACTTTGCAAATCATCAGTTCTTCCTGCAACAACACCACGTTTCCAACCTTTAACCGTAAGACCTTCGTAAATAATTTGTCCGGTAACAGTACTGGTAATAAAAGCATATCCGCCATAGGGATTTCCTGCTATCCAGTCGCTTGTTTGATACTGATTGGTTAAATCGCCGAGCAAAATAGTATTTTTAAAATGTACTTGTCCGGAATATTTTACAGAAATACCGGCTCCCAGCATATTCCAGAATTTACATCCATCAATTACACTCATAATAGTATGGGTATATGGATCATAGGCAATTGTCGAGAAATCGCCCACATTATCGTTATTCAACATATGTGTCCAAAACATCATTGCGCTGTTGCAGTTGTAAGCAATATTCCCACTAAATTTCCTCAATGGCACAACAGCAGTATAAATCGAATCATCTGCACCCGCAATAATCGGATTTAATATATTTTCCTTAGGAATTTTCACACGATATTCAGCAGGCATAGATGCATCATCACTAAATACTTTATAGGCATCACCTGCTGAGCTGGTAACGATATTATTTTCGTAACCAACATTCGAACTCTGTATCCAGAATCCATTCCCTTCAAATGCAAAGTCTATATTAAGTGTCCGTGTGGTCAGATCAGTTACCGTTGTTGCCTTTCTACCTTTTATGGCAATGTTTCGATTAAATGTACCCAGTTCATTTCCATCTTCTGTAACAAAAGCACCACCGAAATAATCAAACACCACATTATCATCTGCATTGACATTGCTCTCATGATTCACGACACCCCAGCTGGTAGCCGCCACTACAGAACAACCTTTAATCTGAACAGGAATAGCTGCGATATTATTTGTTCCTGCCCTGTGCACGTGTAATGCATATCTGCCGCGCACATTTTCCCCTCCACTGATCAAATTGCCAAATTCATCTACTACAGGATCTGTTGCCAGAATATCTTTATTCGTCCTACCTAAGCCATTGAATTGCGCATTCATCACCGATGCGCCGATATTATGCATCAACATGACATGTCCACGCTGATCGTCGGGGATTACATTGTAATTTTCTGATTCAAACACCACGTTCCTTGTTAGGTTGGCTACATACATTTTCAGTCCATACCCTGCAGGAAGCTTGTGCTCATATTGCAATATGCTTGTTCCTGTGGCATTATTTGTAAAATAAATTGTTTTACCTGCAATAGAAGTTATTGTTACCACTTCATCATGGAATTTCGTGTTCGCATCGAAATCGCCATAAGCAGTTCCGTAAGTGCCGGGAACAACTAACTGATCGCCAATCTGCCAACCTGTTGGCGTTTCTGCAAGCTTAATGTTATTGGTGCCGGCATTCAGATTTTTCGTAACAGCGCAGAATGTCTTTTTATAATATCCATTTACATTCAAAAAACCATGACTTATCAATCCTTTTCCAAACCGATAAGGGTCATCCATATAATCTATTGGCCCAAGGTCGCTGAAAAGAATTTTCGCTGTAACACCATTCGGAATTGGCGCTGCAACTGTTCCAATATTTAAATGCCCCAGCGGGTCTATAATAAAATCAGTAACACGCAGTTGGGTATTTACTGTAGTTGAAAAGTTCAATGTACCATTTACACGGATCCATTCGATAGCAGCTGTGGCAACGGCATCGTAAGTAACTGTAAAACCGCTATCTACAAGCACTCTTGCTTCGTTTCCCGGAACCGTTCCTGTATTCCATGTAGCAGATGAGAACCATGATCCATTGGCAATTGAAACATGTGTAGCAGCATCTTCCGGCACCAATGCAAATACAGCACAGTGCTCGGTATGCATCACATCATCATCGGGATGGGCGGCGCAATCGTCCATCATCTGAGCAGAAATAGTAATAGGAAAAGAAAATAAGCCAAGCAGGCACAACGCCACGGAGTAAAACAACTTCATACGCACACAAACAATTAGAGGTTAAGAAATACGTGTGGGTTTCGGGCCTCTTGTGTGTGTTTGCCGGAGAGGTGTGTGCTAACGAAGCGGAAAAACGAAATACAAATCAATATTAAAATTTCCATGGCAACAACATCATGCTGCACGAAAATTTGTGTATTGTCTAAAATGATGGAGAATTATCTGTTCACAGCAAGTAAAAATGCTTCGGGCACAGGAACCATTTTACGTTGTGTATAGTCGAAAAAAACAATGCCTGTTTTCGCCAGCGCAATTGTTTTATCATTATTCGTGACCAGATAATAAAGATCGAACGACACGCGTGAAAAATCGGCAACTGCCATTGCAATGGTCAACTGCTCTCCATAGAACGCTTCACCTTTGAATTGGATGGCAGCATCAGACATAATAATACCAGTTCCTGCAACATCCAGCTCTCGGAAACCTAGATACTGCAAAAAACGTACCCTAGCTTCATGCAACAGCGAAAGCACACTATCGTTTCCAAGATGACCGCCGTAATTTAAATCCGTAATACGCACATCAAGCACCGTTGTAAAAAGTGTTTTTTCAGGAAATGTCAATTGGATTCTTGCCATAAAAATGCCTTCAAAATTATATGTATATACCTGGAATACGTGCCATGGGAACAACGTCGTACCTAGCAAAAGCGCCTGCAAGAAATTTCTGATAACCGGTAATGGCAATCATAGCTGCGTTGTCGGTGCAATATTCGAACTTAGGAATGAATACTTCCCAGCCCAATGCCACTCCCATATCGGTAAGGTTTTTGCGTAAAGCGGTGTTTGCACTCACACCTCCTGATATGGCAATGCGTGAAATTCCAGTTTCTTTTGCGGCACGTTTCACCTTTCTGAGTAAAATTTCCACAATTCCCCGTTGTACGGATGCACAGAGATCGTTGAGATTATTTTTTACAAAGTCGGGATTCTTTTTAGTCTGTTCTTGTAAAAAATACAAAACCGATGTCTTAAAGCCGCTGAATGAAAAATCCAATCCTTGAATTTTAGGCTCTCCAAAATCAAAAGCTTGCGCATTTCCTTGAGCGGCATACTTGTCGATCAGTGGCCCTCCCGGATAAGGTAATCCCAGCATCTTTGCACATTTATCAAAAGCCTCGCCGGCAGCATCGTCTATCGTTTGTCCAAGGATTGCCATATCCATGGCGCTGTTCACCCTAACGATCTGCGTATGCCCGCCACTTACCGTCAGACAAAGAAAAGGAAATGCCGGCTTGGGATCTTCTATCAAATGGGCCAAAATATGTGCCTGCATATGGTGAACCGTTATCAACGGTATGTCCAATGAAATCGCCAGTGCTTTGGCATATGCCGTGCCTACCATGAGTGCACCCAACAAACCGGGTCCCTGTGTAAAAGCCACGGCATCAAGGTCGGCGAGTGAAATGCCCGCGCGACTAAGCGCCACAGTCACAACAGGAACGATATTTGCTTGATGAGCACGGGAGGCGAGCTCCGGCACAACACCACCGTATTGCTCATGAACCGATTGCCCTGCTATCACATTGGACATGATCTGTCCGTTGATAAGCACAGCAGCAGCAGTTTCATCGCAACTCGACTCGATCCCTAAAATTGTCACAGGCATAGGATATTCGTAACTTAACAGCGTAAAAATAACACCCGGAAGGCTTTAGTGCAGCAACTGTTCACATATTGGAGGGTTTATTCGATATTTCGGCGTATCACGGTCATCTTCGTGACCACGGTACTGTTGCTGTTTCTTACCATTTTCCTGTTGCTTCGCATCCCTGCCGTTCAAAATTGGGTAGCGGAAAAAACCACTTCATGGCTGAGTGAAAAACTCGATACCGAAGTGAGTGTGAAAGAAGTGAGTATTGATCTGCTCGATCATCTTATTCTGGAAGGATTATATATAGAAGATAAACAAGACGACACCCTACTCTATGCCGGGAAACTGGAAGTGAATATCGGTACCATCAACCCACTTGTACCTTATGTGAAAATCAAAAGTATCGGATTATACGATACACGTGTTTATCTCGATAGAACCTTGCCCGACTCAATTTATAATTTCGATTTCATTTCAGAGGCATTTTCGAGCAATGACAATAAGGATACGAGCACATCATCATCCGGTGGAGGAAGATCTGTTCAACTGAAATTAAACAGACTGGATCTTAAAAACGTGCATTTTGTTTTGCATGATGAAGTTGCTGCTTCAGATATGCAAATGCATGTTGGCGATTTAGAACTGCTCATCAACACCCTTGACCTCGAAGATCACATTATTGCTTTGGAAAAATTGCAGATTGATGATACGCGGTTTGCATTGACAGGACTAACAGATACCATTCCAAGCAATACACCGGAAAGCTGGGATACCGTGCATATTGCCATGGGCGACTGGGTGATGGAAGCCTCTCAACTGAAATTGCATAATTGCGCATTTGCATTTCTAGATGTGAATGACACAACGCCAAATCGCGGAATTAATTTCAGCGACATGGACATCACCGGGATCGACCTTGAAATGACGGATATCATTTATCATGGCGACACTATCATGAATCGCATCGATCATCTTGCACTTACCGAAAAATCAGGATTCCGTGTTGACACTTTACATGCGAATGTGTTGTTCTCGCCATACGAAATTTCACTTACAGATCTATTAATTAAAACACCGAACAGCAAAATTCAGAAAAGCTTCGCGATGACGTTCACTACCCTGAACGATTTTGATCGCTTCGAATCTGATGTGCGCATGGATGGCAATTTCGATAAAACAATTGTCGGGAATAAAGATTTAGCATATTTCGCACCCGTTTTAGATAAATACGATGCACATTTATTGCTGAGCGGACATATCTACGGAGCACTTGACAATCTTAAGGGTCGAGATTTCGATGCCATGTTAAACGAATCTGCCGGATTGCGTGGCACATTAAATGTAAAAGGCCTGCCGAATATCGATGAAACATTTATCGATATGGAATTGGAACCACTATATGTAAATACCTATCGACTTGAAAATATAATCGGAGCAGGTGCTATCCCGGATAACTTGCTTGCGCTTGGCACCATCAATTACACCGGTCGCGTTACCGGATTTGCCTATGACCTTGTGACGCTGGGAAACCTCACCAGCGATCAGGGAAATATGTACACCGATGTACATTTTCAATATGATCCCGATCTCGGAAAGTCATCATTCCGCGGCGATCTGAATACCTCTGCATTTAATGTAGGCATTATTGCCGGCGAACCCGATTTGTTGGGAAGAATCAGCATGCATGCCACCATCGACGGATCCATTGCTCGTGATAATGAAATGGAAATGGACATGCAATCAGAAATCAGTATGATGGAATTTAATGATTACACCTATAGCAATATGGTGGTTGATGGCAATCTTGAAAATGATTATTTCAGCGGAAATTTCACTATTGATGATCCGAATGTAAAACTAACATTCAATGGTATCATCAATATGCAGGACAGCATTCCACTCTATGATTTTAAAGCAAATATTGCCCGTGCAAACTTGAAGCAATTAAATTTCTATCCCGAACCAATAGTTTTCAGCGCAACAGCTTCTGCAGATGCCGGTGGAACTTCACTCGACAATATTGAAGGCAATTTGCACTTCGGAGATCTGTTACTTATTCGCGATAAATATATTTATCGCTTAGACACATTAAATTTTACTGCAGCTCAAATTGGCGATAAAAAAAGCATCAAGGCTAATTCTACTCTCATCGATTTACAATTAGAGGGGAATTTCCTTCCAAGCAAACTCGATGAATCAATTAAAAGCCTAGTAGATTATTATACAAATGGTCGCATCGATTCCACCCTCGAAGTACAAAAGGCGAATTATACAGTTTCTATAAAAAATGCGGACAGATTAATGGCCATATTTTACCCCGACATACAAGAGGTTCGAAATTTAACCCTGTCAGGCGATTTCAATACTGCCACCCGCTCATTCAACAACAGGCTGCGCATCGATCAATTCAATTATCAGAATATTACGCTTGACACCTTGCTGTTCGAAGCACGCACTGCTAATGACGCTCTGGAATATTTCACACGCATTAATGCTACGCATATCGGGTCAGCTGTAGTATTACCTGTCCTGAGGTCTGAAGGCAACTTCGCTCAAAATACCTTAAATTACAATTTTAAAGCCGGGAAAGATACCGATTCAAATCGCGTGAATCTAAATGGTGCCGTTGCCTTTATAGATTCGAGCATTATGTTCAATATCCTTCCGTCTGAAATTTTCTTTGAAGCAGAAAAATGGGACATCCTTCCCAACAACTCCTTGAAATACGATAATAAAAATCTGTATGCACAGAATTTCACCCTTAATAGCGGCAATAAAGTAATCAGCCTGAGCAGCAGTGCAGATGCCACTTACGGCACTGTGCTAAAACTTGGCATCCGCAATATTCCTATTGGCGAATTGGCTGAGCGCTTTGTATTGCCGGGAGAAGATATCAGCGGAACACTTGATGCAACATACACTATTGGCAATGCGTTGAAAGATCCAAGCTTTCTTGGTGGTGCTGAAATAAAAGATCTTACATTAAATCATGTACTGCTCGGTAATCTCAAGGTAAATACATCATTGATTCAACCCAATAATGTATTGAAATTTAATTCAACGCTTAGTGGTGAAAATGGATTTGTTACCGATGGATATTATATCATGGGTCGCGGTGAAGATGAAGACAGCTTGCAATTAAAAGCTGATTTCCGTCACACCAAATTATTTATTGTTGAGCCATTTCTGCGTGGCATACTTTCCGATATGTCAGGAGATATATATGGCACAATAAATATCGATGGCCCTGTAAGCACACCTCAAATGCAAGGGTCACTCCAAGTAAAAAATGGAGGCATGACAGTTGACTACATGGGCACGCATTATGCATTTAATCAGATTGATATCAATGTAGAAAAGAACAAGATCACCATACCGGAAACTACCATCACCGATAAATTAAATAATACTGCATCGCTGAAGGGTGAAGTCACCTACAGTCATTTCGATAACTGGAATTTCAAAGAGTTACATGTCATTTCCGACAATCTGGTATTGATGGAAACCAATGCCAAGCAAAATCCTGATTTTTATGGATATGCTATTGGTGAAGTAGATTGCAATATCACAGGAAAACTTGATGCCTTGTTGATCACTGTAGATGCCACACCACACTCCGGAACGGTAGTGAACCTGCCAACTTATGGTTCAGGTAATGTGAAAAAACATGACTTCATACGCTTTGTAAACAAACAGATCATAAATACTATTGAAACTGCCGATGAACTCAATCTAGCCATTGTGGATGTTGCATTAAAATTGAATGCCACTCCTGATGCACAAATTAAATTACTCATCAATAGTGAAGGAACGGAATTTTTGTCTGGAAGAGGTTTTGGTGCACTTACCATCAACGCCAATTCTTTAGGAAAAGTAGATATGGTAGGCACATATCGTATTACAGAAGGTTTATATGATTTCAGCTTCCAGGGATTTGTTCCGCGACCATTTACTGTGATTCCGGGAAGCACAATAGAATTCAGTGGCAGCCCTTACAAAGCGCAACTAGATCTCACTGCTGAATATACCGCCGAAAACGTGAGCATTAACACCCTCACCGGAACAGATACCAAAGAAACCGCAAACGTCAATGTGCTCATCAATATCGATGGCGTACTGGAATCACCTGAAATTTCATTTGATCTGGAAGTCGCCGACGGCAATGCAAAAAATAATGCCGATTTCGAACGCAGAATCAATGAAATCAAAAGCGATAAGAATGAATTAAATAAACAGGTGTTCGGTCTACTTATCATGGAGGGATTTCTGCCACAAGATCTGACAGCCTTCAACGCAGTTGGTACTACTGCCAGCAGTACCATGAACGACTTCTTCTCCAGTCAGCTTACTACCTATTTCCAGAATGTGCTGGATGATTTCATCAAAGACACAGAGATAGATTTTGGTATCGATAATATTCAGAGTGGTAATTATAACGTAACCACCGACCTTGGTAATAAATTACAATTGGATATTAAACGCGAGGTAACTGATAACCTCATTGTAAAAGTAGGAACAACCTATTATGATTTTACAGGAAACTCTTCAGGTAATGCCAATAACCTTGCCGGTGACTTTGAAGTAGAATATATTATTTCGCCCGATGGTCGCGTTCGTGTAAAAGCATTCCGTATTTCTGAATACGATGCCATCGTTGCTAAAAACGATGTTAAAACAGGTGTGGGTATTTATTATTCTAAAGACTTCAACAAACTAAAAGAGCTGTTTAAAAAGCAATAAGCTCTCACACAGCTCTGATTATGTAAATTGAAAGGCACCTTGAGCGTTTAACTCGCCTGACTTTGCTCACTAGCACATTACCACATGGAGCGCAGCGACATCCCGCCTCAGCGGGACTTGCACACCTACACACTTACACACTCCAATTGTGTTCGTGTGTTCGTATTTGTTGGGATTTAATATTTGCGCCTTTGCCTCTTTGCGTCTTTGCGCGAAACCGCCTCACCCCCCGCCCCGCCTCACCCCTGGCCCCTCTCCATCTCCTATCGTCGATAGAGAGGGGAGTTGATTGCGCTTCGGAATTAAAATATTGCAAAGCAATATCATTGCATTCCCTATTAACGCGCCCGCGTTAATAGCACCCACACTTGCTAACTTGCTAACCCTCACACTTGCTCACTAAGACGAGCGTGTCCATGCAAGAATTCACCCCAATTGGCTAATCTGCTAATTCTCAAATTTGCTAATTAACCACACTTGCTAACTTGCTAACCCTCACACTTGCTAACTAAGACGAGCGTCTCCATGCAAGAATTCACCCCAATTGGCTAATCTGCTAATTCTCAAATTTGCTAATTAACCACACTTGCTAACTTGCTAACCCTCACACTTGCTAACTAAGACGAGCGTCTCCATACAAGAATTCACCCCAATTGGCTAATCTGCTAATTCTCAAATTTGCTAATTAATTCCACACATCATTCCTCCACTCTACTTCTTCACCATTCCCCCCAGCGCTCTTGCAGCTTTCGCTCCTCCCATTTTATTCATCATCTTCATCATTTTGCGCATATCTTCAAACTGCTTCATAAATTGATTTACATCCTGTATGGTTGTTCCGCTTCCCTTTGCAATACGCTGACGTCGAGTTCCGGTCATCACATCCGGGTTGTTTCGTTCTTCCGGCGTCATAGATAAAATCATTGCTTCCAATCTCGCAAATTGTTTTTCATCAATGTCCAGATCTTTAATTTGTTTACCAACTCCCGGAATCATACCCAGCAAATCTTTCATGTTACCCATTTTTTTAATCTGGCGTAATTGCGAAAGAAAATCTTCAAAGTCGAATTGATTTTTGCGGATCTTGCGTTGTAATTCCGCAGCCTTTTCTTCGTCGTATTGTTCCTGTGCTTTTTCAACGAAAGAAACAATATCACCCATGCCCAAAATACGCTGCGCCATACGATCGGGATAGAATACATCGAGTGTATCCATCTTCTCGCCGCGGCTAACGAATTTTATCGGCTTTTGAACAACATATTTAATTGATAAGGCAGCACCACCTCTGGTATCACCATCTAATTTTGTTAGTACGACACCATCAAAATCCAACCTGTCATTAAATGCTTTTGCAGTATTTACAGCATCCTGACCGGTCATGCTATCCACAACAAATAACGTTTCCTGAGGTTGCAGCGCAGCTTTTACACGAGTGATCTCATCCATCATCTCCTCATCTACTGCAAGTCGACCGGCAGTATCCACAATCACCACATTATGGTTATTCATTTTCGCAAATGAAACCGCACGTTTGGCAATATCTACAGGATCTTTGCTTTCTAAATCGGCAAATACACTCACACCAATTTGTTCACCTAATACCTGCAACTGATTAATTGCCGCAGGGCGATAAACATCGCAGGCAACAAGCAATGGATTTCTTCCCAACTTCGATTTAATATGCGAAGCTAATTTGGCGCTGAAAGTAGTTTTACCCGAACCTTGCAAACCGGCTACCAGTATGATGGCTGGAGTACCCTTGATATTGATATCGGCTTTATCGCCACCCATCAATGATGTCAATTCATCCTGCACGATCTTCACCATCAACTGACCGGGAGATACCGCTGTGAGCACCTGTTGACCAAGCGCTTTATCCTTCACCGTATCAGTAAATTCCTTCGCAATTTTATAATTCACGTCGGCCTCTACCAATGCACGTCTGATCTCCTTCACCGTAGTGGCAATATTGATCTCCGTAATCTTTCCCTGGCCCTTCAGCGATTTAAAGGCGCCTTCTAACCTGTCGGATAAATTTTCAAACATATGTGTATTTACTTATAACTATCAATTTATTGATGGGACTTTCTATACTCAATATAGTTTCTGATATCTGGTATCAAGTATCAAGTATCAGGTATCAGGATAAATAATAATGCGTAAACGAATTCGCACT
>JAIBBA010000169.1 GCA_019694895.1 Chitinophagales bacterium | reverse complement strand
ATGTGAAATTTCTTCGCAACAGCGATTATTTTAATAAATGGGTAATGATGGATCCTGGAATGGAAAAAAAATACACCGGCACTGACGCAACGGTTGGATTCACCTACAAATGGAAAAGTGAAAACAAGCAACTTGGCGAAGGTGAACAAGAGATCATCGGTATGGAGGAAAATAGCTATATCAGCTATGTGATCCGATTTATTAAACCTTTTGAAAATACTTCGCAATCTACCATCCTGCTAACTGATCTCGAACCCGGAACTACAATGGTAAGCTATACATTTACCGGACAAAGAAATCTTATGATGAAAGTAGTACACTTGCTCTTTAAACTGGAGAAAGCATTGCAAAAAGATTTGATGGAATCATTGAATAATTTGAAGAAAGTGTTGGAATAGGCAACATTGTAAATCTCAAAAAAATAAAGCTTGCAGTTGCATTCACACATTTCTAAACACAAATTACCGATTTTGCTTGTTGCCGGCATCTGTTTATTAAGTGCCTGCTATACCAATAAATTAAGCAAACTTGCGCCTACAGAGCAATATCCTGACGACACCTGGTTATCGCAACAATCAAATAAACGTGCATTAATTATTGTAGCACACGACGATGATGCCTTAGGTTGCGCAGGCACCATCACTCAACTTTGCGAACAAGGCTGGCAAGTAAGCATGTTTTGTTTGTATCCCGACATTTCCAGAGTCGCAGATCGAAATGCACAGCGGCAAATTGATATAAAAAATACTATCGCCATCCAGGGCATTCAAGATATCAGGTGGCATGAATTTATATATCGCAAGGATCTTGAAACAAGTCAGACAGCCTATTATCCTGTTCCGGAATCTTCATTTGATACTTTATTTTTTACTGATACATTATTATCATTGATCAATGCACATATTGAAGATTGGAAACCTTCCGTAATTTTCACTTTAGATGATCAGATCGGTGGCTACGGTCATCCGGAACATAAATACATCAGCATGCTGGCATTGCGTTGTGCAAAGGAACATCAACTTGCAAAAGGTGGCACGGTAGAGCGCGTTTACCAGGCAGTTTTTTCACCATCGCAGGCAGAAACATCGTTAAAAGACAGTGAGGTTTATCAAGCTGCTAAAGAAGTTTATCATTGTCAGGGTATGCCTATTCCTACCACTCAAATTAATATCCAATCCGCAGCCGATAAAAAATATCGTGCTATGCAGGCATATACCACCGAACAGCCTAATATTTTGCGCGTTTGGCTATATTACAATAAGGTGGATGCCGACACCTATTTTAACATTTTCGATCGCGAATTTTTCAGGGTGATTGAAACCGGGGAATAAATAATAATCTTACAAAAATTTCCATCAGCATATAAAAAGGTGTAATTTTCAATACAAATACACACCTTATGAAACCGATATGCATCGTTTTCTTCACTGCCATCATGTTAATTCAACAGCTTAAAGCCCAAACGCCTTATGCAGTGTTGAATCCGGGGCAGACTGATTACAACAGCAAATTTGGGGTATATCCCGACCATGAAGGAAACTTCTATCTAGTCAATAAAAGCTATTATCCGCAAGACCTGGATGCAGGTGCCGGTGTACTCACTTACGGACCTCCAAACCAGCAAGTACTTATTGCCAAGTATACAAGCAGTTTCGAATTACTCTGGTCGGCGCATATCGAACAGGCTACTATTCTCGAATCAAAAGCAGCGTTTGTTGCAGATGATAACAGCCTTTTGATAGCAGGAACTACATCAACTGATTTTACCATTTACACAGCCACAGGCACATCAACTGTTTCAACTCCTTCCGGCCAGCCTATGTGGTTAGCAAAATTTGATAGCGATGGCGGATTGCTCAATGCGATTGCTATTGGTGGTCCAAGCGGTTCCAACGCCCCCTATCCTGTTTCAACCAGTGTCGACAATAGCGGTAATGCAACCATTACAGGGTATTACACCGGCAATGTGGACTTCGATCCGGGAGTTGGGGCAACCACACTAAGTGGAAGTCTGAGTGATGCCTATGGATTTATTGCAAAATATAGCGCAACAGGTAATTTATTGTGGGCGAAAAAAATTGGAAACGGATCGAATACATGTTCAGTATTAGATCATGCCGTTGACAATGCCGGTAACATTATTTTGGGAGGTTGGTTTACTCAAACCGTAGATTTTGATCTTGATCCATTTGTTACCCATGCACTTACTGCAGTCGGCTCAGGCGATGCATTTTTTGCAAAATATGATGCTGATGGAAATTACATATGGGCAGGTCAACTGGTTGAAAATTTGTTTTATGGTGGCGTAAATGAAATTGAAACTGATGCAGGAAACAATATTTATGTATCAGGATTTATGGATAAGCCCTGCGATTTTGATATCGGTCCCGCAGTTAAAACCCGAAAGCCGCATGGAACAGGATTTTATGTTGCAAAATATACTTCTTCCGGTGCCTTGAAATGGATCAGACAACCATCAGGCAATGGCGATTTTTTGTTGAATGAAATGTATGTCGATCCTGCAGGTAATGTATTCACTTCGGGAACTTTTTCCGGAACTTTTGATTTCGATTTCAGCACAGGTACTTATAATTTATCCGGACCAGATGTAGATCTTCTGATCACCGACCAATGGTTGTCGTGCATGGATAAATCAGGAAATTTTAATTATGCTTTTTCGTTGCACACAGACCCAACGGTAATCTCAGGAATATCCTCTATATACAGCGTTTGTGTAACAACAGACAACAAATTGATCATTGCAGGAAAATATTTAAAAACCTTAGATATAGATCCCGAAGTACCGGTGTGGGAAATCAGCATACCCGGCGTAACCGAAGCCGGATTTGTGATTGGATATGACCAACCGGTATTCAGAGTTGGTGATATAGAAACTTCAACAACATTACAAGTTTATCCTAACCCTGCAGATAGAGAAATAACCTTGGTGTTGGGTGATGTAGCTTCTGCAGACATTTCGATTATAGATATGCAAGGTAAATTGATATATCATACAGGTTATAACAGTGATGAAGAAGCAAGCATAGATGTATCAGCTATTCCGGAGGGAATTTATATCCTACGTGCAAAGACGAATGATCAAATTAAATCAAGCACTATTTGCATTGCGCATTAATACTTCTGCGATACGCACAAAACAAAAAAGGCAGTTGAATTAACAACTGCCTTTTTTTTGAAAAGCTTATGCTGATTACCAGCGACGGCCACCGCCGCCTCCGCCGTAGTTACCACCACCGCCACCGCGGTTGTTGTTAAACGGTTTGCGCTCAGTTTGAGGACGAGCCTCAGAAACAGCAATAGTTTTACCCATGATCTCTGCGCCATTGAGTTCATCCATGGCTTTCTGACCGTCGTTAGGCATTTCAACGAAGCCGAAGCCACGTGATTTACCTGTAAACTTATCAGTGATCACTTTTGCAGATGATACTTCACCATACTGTTCGAACAAGGTGCGCAGTTCATCGCTGGTCAGTTTGAAATTCAAACCGGAAACGTACAAATTCATGTTTTTCTTTTAAAAAAATGTTAACAAAATACTCCGGGAGTGCCCGCTTAACTTAACCGAAGAATCCGGTAAAAGGAAGAAGATAGCCCAAGATTAGGTCAAAGGTATAACATCCCAACTTATAAAACAAGCCCCTACCCCTTTAATCCATGATATCATCCAATTTAGGGATGCGTCCCAGGTCGTAAAGCAGGCGAAGATGGGATCTCAGTGCAATCCAAAAGGTTTCATTCTCGAGATAAGGAATATTGAACTGCTCTGCCGTTTGCTTCACAATAGGGGCTATTTTGGGGTAATGCACATGGCAAATCTTGGGGAATAGATGGTGTTCTACCTGAAAATTCAATCCCCCTACATACCAGCTAAGGACCTTGTTTTTGCGCGCAAAATTCATGGTTGTCTGCAACTGATGCACGGCCCAGATATTATGAACGATGCCATCTTTATCAGGTGTTGGGTGATCAGTACCCTCAACGGTATGCGCCAATTGAAACACGAGCGACAAAATGAAACTCCCAACCACATGCATCACTACAAATCCCAGAGCAACCTGCCAGAAACTGAAACCTGCCCAAATGATGGGTGCTGCAATGATGGCGAAAAAATATATCGCTTTTATAGCCAGCAATTTAATAAACTGCATGCGGTATTCTCTCGATGATGCAGCGTTTACACCCTGTTTGCGATATCGCACTAACTGAAAAAAGTCTTTGAAAATGATCCAATACAAAGTCATGATGCCATACAATCCAAATACATAAATAAACTGCCAGCGATGTGGCTTATTTAATGGCACATTAGGCGTGAAACGCATTCCCGCCTTTGCTTGTATGTCTTCATCCAGCCCGGTGATATTGGTATAAGTATGGTGAAGAATATTATGTTGTAACTTCCAATTGAATACCATGCTACCCACCATATTCAACGAGTAACCCATCATTTTATTTACACCGGGACTATCGCTATAAGCTCCATGATTGGCATCGTGCATCACACTCATACCGATACCGGCAAACGCCACACCCATTAAACTCCATAATCCTAATGCCAGTCCGTATGACATTGGAGTGGTCATAAGCAATACATATGGCGCTAAATACATGATGAATAACACGATGGTTTTAGTAACCATCTGCGCATTAGCATGTGTGGAAATTCCGTTTTCCTTAAAATAACGATTTACGTTTTCTTTCAATGTTTGATAAAACAGATGCTGATCAGGATTTACAAACTTTACAGAGCCCTTTTTATTCATCAGATTAATTGGCTGTTAAACGAATATTACCGCAAAGATATGGCTTTTGACCCTTAAACCGCTGAAATCTGCAAACATGTAGCCCTTTTAAGCCAATGACTTTTATCAATCCACCCGCCTACTGCACTCGACTATTCCTGCGAATCCGTGTTCTATTTCGCAAAAACCCTTTATTCTGAAGACTTTTCAAAATCTCAGAATACCACCAAGTTTCCATTGTCAATCGAATCTATCAGGGTCTTTGGCAGGTTGAATTGACCTTAAACTGCAGCAGTTTTCCACATAAACGCCTTGTAAGAATACATCATATACGCATGCTGCCGACTGCCAAACCATTCAATCGCCGCTCATGCTCCACACCGCCCCGCCATGTCCGCTCCTCATGTCTGCTGCGAAGATGAAACCCAAAAGGTCAATCAAAATGTTTCACAGTCCGGAGCCGGTGCAGCGTTTTCTATTTTATTGATTTTCGCAAATGCCTGCTTCCTTTTTATGAAATTTTCATACATCCTATCCGCCCTCCAAAGTATCTTTACGGTAGCACTTTATGTTCATCCAGCCAGATATCTCCCCTTCCTTACCACACAACACCTCTGTATTAGGTCCTAAGGTGCTGGAGTTGAATCATGTCAGCTACCGAAAGCTTCATTATTTCCATGCCGCGGCATTGTCGCTATTTTTTTGTGGTGTTATCATTTCACCCGAGCAATCAATAATTGACCTGAGCATATC
>JAIBBA010000168.1 GCA_019694895.1 Chitinophagales bacterium | reverse complement strand
TGATAAATGTAGATTTTATTCGTGAAGTAGAATTTTATGCCGGTGCATTTCCGGTGAATTATGGCAATGCACTCAGTAGTGTAATGTCATTCCAACAACGCGATGGCAGATCAGATAAATGGGGAGGTACATTCACAGTCGGCTCGAGCGACCTTGGTATCACCATGGAAGGTCCAATCGGGGAAAAATCAACTGTATTGTTATCGGCACGCAGAAGTTATTTGCAATTCCTTTTTGGCGCTATCGGATTGCCATTCCTTCCCACCTACAACGACTTTCAATACAAACAGAAAATAAAACTCGATAAGCAAAATGAAATCACCATTATCGGTCTCGGTGCCATTGATCAGTTCGATTTAAATCTCGAAGACGATACAAGTGCGTTTCAACAATATGTATTAGGTAACCTTCCGGTTCAAACACAATGGAACTATACATTAGGCGTTGTGTACAAACATTATCGCGAAAAAGGATATTCTACTGTTGTCGCCAGCAGAAATATGCTGAATAACGAAGCTTATAAATATGAGAATAACGACGATTCCAATCCGTCAAACCTGATATATAATTATGGCAGTCAGGAATCAGAAAATAAATTTCGCTACGAGGAAACAGCGAATATTGGTCGATTCAGAATCAAAGGTGGATTAAACTATGAATTAGCAAGATATACCAATTCCACCTATCAATTATTACCTCTGGGAACCGACATCACAACAATAGATTACACATCGAAATTATTTGTCAATAAGTATGGTGCTTTCGGACAAGCAAGCATTACCCTTCTCGATTACCGACTTACCTTATCATTGGGACTTCGCCTGGATGGCAATGACTACAGCAGTTCCATGGCAAACCCTTTACAGCAGCTGTCTCCGCGATTATCGGCAAGTTATGGACTTACTGACAAATGGAGTTTAAACTTCAACAGTGGTATTTATTATCAAATGCCGGCCTACACGGTATTGGGATATGCGGAAGGTGAAAATAATTTTGTAAATAAAGAAAACGATCTCCGTTACATCCAGTCATCACATCTCGTTGCGGGATTGGAATACAGACCGGAATCTTATCTGCGATTTACTCTTGAAGGATTTTATAAAAACTATGCTCGATATCCATTCAGTCTCCGCGATTCTATTTCAATTGCCAATCAAGGTGCCGATTTTGGTGTAGTTGGCGATGAACCGGTAACATCCACAAGCAATGGTCGCAGCTATGGCGTGGAATTTCTTGCACAGCAGCGATTAAATAAAAATTACTACTATATCATATCGCTGACCTATGTGGTGAGTGAATTTGAAAATGGCGATAATGTATATACTGCCTCATCATGGGATAATCGCACAATAATTTCAATGACAGCCGGCAAAAAATTTAAGAAAAACTGGGAACTCGGTCTTAAATGGCGATACTCAGGCGGCTTGCCATATACGCCTTATGATCAGGAATACTCATCACTCACCTATGTTTGGGATATTTATCGTCAAGGCGTTCCTGATTTCAGTAAATTGAATGCAGAGAGACTTGATCCATATCATCAATTGGATATGCGCGTTGATAAAAAATGGTTCTTCGATAAATGGAATCTTGATGTGTATGTAGATGTGCAGAATGTATATAATTTCCAAACTACCTTTCAACCGTATATTGATGTAGTAAAAGATGCAGACGGCAATCCGGTTATCAATCCTGATGATCCGACCAGATATCTGACTTATGATTTGGAAAATGAAACCGGAACTGTATTACCAAGTATCGGCATTATTGTAGAATGGTAATACTCAATAGTAATTTCCTCTAACGAGGTAATTTTTTACATAATCGGCAACACCTGCTTCAAGACTGCTGAAAGCGCGTGTATACCCAGCTTTGCGCAATTTCGACATATCGGCTTCGGTGAAATATTGGTATTTATCGCGAATATCTTCCGGAATATCTATCCAATCGATTTGCAATGGAATATTTAATGCCTCTGCAGTAGATGCAGCCAATTGATAAAATGGTTCTGCTTTACCGGTGCCGAGATTATAAATTCCACTTGCAGGTTTATTATGCATTAACCATTGAATGACATCAACAACATCCAACACATAAACAAAATCGCGTAATTGATACCCGTCGCGATAGGCATCCTTATGACTTCTGAATAATTTGATGGTACCTGTTGCTTGCATTTGATTGAATGCATGAAATATTACAGATGCCATGCGGCCTTTGTGATATTCATTCGGACCGTACACATTAAAAAATTTCAGTCCATACCAAAAAGGAGGGTGCGTTTGCTGTTTCAACACCCACATATCTATATCCTGCTTTGACCACCCATATGGATTTAAAGGTTGTAATTCCGGAATTAATGCATGATTGTCAACATAACCATGTACGCCGGAACCATAAGTTGCCGCAGAACTTGCATAAATGAGCGGTATTTGTTGTTTGCAACAAACTTCCCACAATGCCTTTGTTGCATTTCTGTTTAAGCGATCAAAAATTGCATGATCAAATTCGGTAGTATCTGTTCTGGCACCAATATGTAATATCCAGGATATGGTGCCGGCAGGCTGACTATCAACCCACGCTGCTATCATATCCCTTTCTACCTTCAAAACATCCTGCAATGCAATCAGATTTTGCATTTTATCAGGTCTGTTAAAATCATCGCTGATCACCACCCTCCATGCGCCCGTTCGGTGTAATGCCGTCGCCAGGCAACTGCCGATAAACCCCATGGCGCCTGTTACCACAACAGTTTTGAGATGATTATCGGAACCGGCTTGCATTTTGATTAGATTTGTAACAAAATTACGTCAATTTATGAGAAGCCTGGTGCTCTTCGGATTGGTTTTGGCTCTTTGCACATCTTGCAATAAACGCAAATATGCCGCTGCTACTGAATACAACGATAAGGTGATTCGATTTGTCGAACAAAGCGATAGAGCAATGAAAGTGTGGAATTCAAATAATTTCATGCAAGAGTACATGATTAAGAAACATAATACCGTAATGCGTTTATTGAATATGCAAGATTCATTAGCCAATACGGAACCATTGACCGGCGACGATACCTTGCGTCAGGCTGCTATCATGATGGTTGAAAATTATATCGAATCATTTGTGGTTTTCGATACTATTTATGCCATTTTAAGCGATAGCACTTATTATCCTGAAGACTCCATCAGAATTCATGAACTTCTTAGCTCCAATAGAAACATGTTGCAGCAACAAGGGAATAATTTTGTTGAAACACAAAAGCGCTTTGCCATCCGGCATGACCTTCCGTTTGTAGAATAAACTCAACAATTATTGCGTATCCTTAGGCAAACCTAATTGCTCTCGCAAAACACGGTCTGCATTGTTGTGCGTACGCCAATAATCGATGATCATTTCTTTATTGCGAACTGCAGTGGTAGTCAATGAAACTCCATCAAATCCGGGATAAGTATCTTCCCACCCTAAAATGCGATATGGGAATGCAGATTCAAATCTGATTTTTAATTCTCTGTTCAGTGACGGCATTTTAATGGTATACACCTGCACACCATCAATTATTTGAAGTGTCAATTGCGATTTAACGGCCTCTACAGGCTTATGTGATAAACGCAAATAGGTAGCACCGGGCAATATCATTTGTTCACCTGTTGGCAAATTTGCTGGAGCAATTCTTATCATGTTCCAAAGTGCATCTTCCTGAACAGTTGCCGGCAACGACAATTCTTTATCACCTTCCGATTCAAAATAACTTCTTACCTCTACCTGATATTTTTCATCGCGCTGATCTAATTGATAATATGCCATACCACACCATTCCTGAACCGTGCCGGAAATCTTAACTGCATGTGGAAACTGATTTACATCAACAGGCTGAAAACTGCTTAACATTATAGAATATGGATATATTCCTGTATTGAATTTTATCGACTGATTCATCTTCAACACAGGCAATTTATCTGCACCTGCCTTCGATGGATCGTCGAGTTTCACATGCTTGCTTTTTGAAAAATCTTCGGTAACAAATATGTTCACCGCTGTACCGGCATGTATCTCGCCATAGCGACTTTGTTGCAGGGTATAACTGGTTAACTCTGCTTTTCCGCTATACCAGTAGTTATTCCATTCCGTGCCCGGTGAAAAGGCCTCAACGCTTTTTTGCATACCCGAAGGTTCGTTGGTGGAACCGTTAGCAGATTGCTGACAACTGCTGAATCCTAATGCAGATAAGGATATCAGCCCTAAGTATACCCATAGATTTTTCATGACATTGAATATTAATACTGTAAACAATCGGGCACGCCGAAAAGTTTCATCAAACAAATATATGTATATACATTCAATTCCGATAATACCGTAATGGCATTAAACCGTAACCTCTTGCTGCATATATCTTCCTATGGCATTATCGTAGATTTCGCGATATTCTGATATGCCACCGTAACGAACACCATCAATAATAATGCTTCCCTGTGTTACCGTTCCAAGCACATTCACAGGAATATTATTTGATTTACATATCGCTTCAATTTCAAACACCTTATCGCTGGTTGTTGACACCACTACCCTGCTTTGACCTTCACCAAAAAGATAAGCGTCGCTGCGAATACCGTGATCTGTTTCTATTTCAAATCCCAGCTGATTCACCATCGCACTTTCCAGCAACGTGGTAAATAATCCACCTTCACTCACGTCATGTGCCGAGTCGATTAGTCGCTTTTGAATAAGATTGTAAATGGTATCCTGCAATCTCGCTTCTTCCTTCAAATCAAATCGCGGAGCAGGCGATTGTGTGATGCCATGAATATCTTTTAAATATTCGCTGCATGCCATATCATCAGTTGCATTACCAACCAATAAAATCACATTTCCCGCATTGATGAAATCCATCGTCATTTGATATTTGAAATCTTCCAATACACCAACCATTCCAATGGTAGGTGTTGGATACACAGGACCTTCTTCACTCTGATTATAGAACGACACATTTCCGCCTGTAACCGGGGTATCAAACTGTCGACATGCATCACCCATACCGCGAATGGCATTGCTGAACTGCCAGTATACTTCAGGATTATATGGATTTCCAAAATTCAAACAATTCGTCACGGCTGCAGGTTTCGCACCACTGCAAACAATATTTCTTGCAGCTTCACTCACTGCTATCATCGTACCAACATACGGATCGGAATACACATAACGCGCATTACAATCTGTAGTCATGGCAATGCCTTTGTTTTTTCCGATGATGCGAATTAAACTGGCATCGCTTTTTAAATTTGTTGAGGTATTGCGCACACCAACCATGGAGTCGTATTGCGTAGTAATCCAACGTTTATTTGCGATATTCGGATTTGCAGCTAGTTTTTTCGCAACAGCAACTAGATCGGCAGGTTGTGCTATGGCATTCGGATCATATTTCGCAATATCTTTTAAATATTCCGGTTCTTTTGTTTCGCGCGTATAAATTGGTGCACCGCCTCCCAACACCAAACTGTCTGCAGGAACTTCCGCAACCAATTCGCCATGCATGTAGTAATACAATGTATTACCTTCTATTACTTCACCAATAATCTCGCAGTGTAAATCCCACTTATCGAATACCGCTTCAATTTCTTTCTCACG
>JAIBBA010000054.1 GCA_019694895.1 Chitinophagales bacterium | reverse complement strand
TGCATGTTATCCTGTGCTGCACTCAATCCGTAATGCACTTGAACAGGACCGGCTGTAACAGACGGCACAGCTGTCATTGACACAGAAACCCCATTTTCTTCGACGCTTGTTTTCAACCTGAAGTGCGCCACGGCATTTTCAATATCAGATAAGGCGAAGAAAATATCCGGAGCAAATGGATCAGGGTTGGCAGTATGATTTTCGAGTGACCAATAATCTAAAACGTAAGAACCTGTAGGAGTAGCTGAAAGGTCTATGAAGGTGCCACTTTCATATGCGCCTGCATAAGGGTAAGCTGCAGGAGAAAATCCTTCAACTGTTGCAACACCTGCTCCCGGAGGATCGATGTCTAAGGTGAAATCATACATCGGCAATTCACTACCTGCAAACCATGCAATTATGGTATCAGTAGTTGTTAAAGAAACAGTTACTGAATCATCTGTTGTAGATGGAGAAGGCACGTGGTTTATAAACTCCCAATGATCGAAAGTAAATGCAGGATCTGCGATAGCCTGGAAACCTAAAGTGGTGCCGCTGAAATAAGTAGCTGAATAAGGATAAGTATCCGGAATAATGGTACTTACGCGCACATCATTCGGACTGCCGGCAGGTTCAATTTTCACAACAATACCATAGGCCGTTACGTCGAAACAATCTTCAACACCTGATGGCAGGTATGCACAACGTTCTGCAATAAAATCGTGCAATTCATCGTAGTTATTGCTCCATCCTGTATATGTTCCGCCCCATTTATCGGTGTGTCGAGTCATTTCAGGATCGAGCACTGCGCGCATGCTATCGATACGTGGCAAGAGCACCTCACAACTAAAGGTAGTATTGATCAAATCAGCAAAACGATTAATATAATCTGAATGGAAATCCGGGTTATCCAATAATGAGTTTAACATATCAATATGTCCATTGGGGTCAACACCACCAAGTGTAAGTGGATCGCAAGGGCTGGCAGTTGGTGAATCATCAGGAACGCCGGTATAATTGATATAGTGTCCGAATGTAGCATCTTCATCCCACAATGCATAGCGCCATGTGAGATTCGAACCTGTTGCATCATAGCCGCGCCACCAGGCCGTATTCCAGTTCAACCAGTCGGTACAAACCGAGAATGTATTTGTTAATACATAATCGATGAGACTCATGGTGTTAAAATTATCTTTTACATAATCGTAATTAGCGGGAATGGTCATATCGTTGGTAGTAACGAATGTAACGAACGGGCTCCACGGAGCCATGGTACCGTATTCTGCCCATGTTCCACCCCAACATTTGATATAATCCATTTCATATTCTCCCTGACCATAGTAGTAGTCGGTATAATCGGCGTCATCAGCTTTCTCGCGGGTATCGTATACGCCCCAATAATCGCCATTGAGGAACATGATATTAAAGAAAGTTGAGCGTTCATCTAATTCGAGGCCATCCAAACCTGAAATATGATGAACAAAAGCATCGCGCACATGGGCGCCACCGCTTGAAGATGGATAATTGTCATTTGCAGCGGCTTTAACAATCAATCGCTGATACCCTTCGCGATCAGTAACGTCGTTAAAAAAGGTTTGATCGATATCATTATCATAACCGAATTGATCGCGAACAATAAAATCGAAACCACGTTGATCGTAAGCCCATGAATCGTTTCCATGTTCGTTAAAATCACCAACAGCTTCATCTATGAGATTAAAATCTTTATCGAATAATTCAAAAGATCCCACAGGTTCAATTCCCCATCCTGTTGCGTTCAATAAATCATCAACCTGGTCACCGGCAACTGAAATAACGGGCATAGTAGTTGTCTCGTCAATGAAATAGGTATTTGTAGAACAGAAACTTGCCAGTGTATCGGCTGAAGCCGCGAATGCCACAGTGCGCAGAACTGTTGTTTCTGTGATAGTAATCGGACCTGTATAAGCAGTTGATGCCGCGGTAGGAAGGTTGCCATTAGTTGTATAGCGAATCGTCATTCCCGGTTCGGGAGCAGTAATAGTAACAGTTACAGAACCCGCAAAATTGCCGGAATTCGGTTCCATGTCAGGCTTATGTGCATATGCTGTTTTGGGCGTTGTTGAGTTAGATGCATTTGGCGTTGGGTCTGTAAATATTTTCCAATCTGCTCCGCCATTTGGATAGCGTCCCCAACTGTGATTTGTTTGATTAGGATTATTTAATTCGCGTGTATCCAATACTGTTCCTGCAGCGTCAGCAAATACCACATCCTCAGCTCCGGTAGTTTGTGTGAGCTTAAAATTAGTATGGTAATTTGTGCCTACTGCGGTATTCCTGTTCGAACACCAAAAGCGCAAATAGCCACCTGCAGAAATATTCACTCCGGGCGGAATGGTGTATTTTGTCGGTGAACCTATTCTGTCGCTCAGGTGATATCCTGAAAGATCCACTGCTGTTGCACCGGCATTGTATAATTCGATCCAGTCTTCATATTCACCGTAATTATCGGCGATATCGCTGTAGTTGGCTGCAGAATATTCGTTGATCACCACCTGACCTGAAAGACCAAGTATTGTCAATCCAAATACACTACCTGAGAGGAGTAATTTTTTGAGCATACGATGTATGTATGAATGTTAAAGGCAAACTAATTCAACCTCTAAAATACGTAACATTTTGATAATTAAGATTTATCAATCGAGGATTTTGTAAGGCATTTGTCACATTTGGCTAAAAAAATGTAAGAATATGGCTCCAGAAAGCCTGGCCAAGCCCTTTCTTAGCATGGTTTAAATTCTACCTTTGTGCCATGAAAGTGATCATCCCGGTGGCAGGTGTAGGCACCCGATTGCGCCCGCATACCTATTCGCAGCCCAAACCTCTGATTCCGGTGGCAGGCAAGCCCATATTGGGTTTCATCATCGACAGGATGGTTAAGGCAGGATTCACAGAATTCATTTTTGTGATAGGATATTTGGGAGAAAAAATTGAGTCCTATGTGCTTGAACATTACCCTGAATTAAAATGTCGATTTGTCATACAAAACAAGCGTGAAGGTCTTGGACATGCTATTTTCCTTACCAGGCCATTAATTTCTGAAAATGAAGAGTTGTACATTGTGCTGGGAGATACCATTTTTGAAGCTGATATTGAAGCTGTGATGACCATGCCGGAGTCGGCTCTGGGACTGAAACGGGTTGATGACCCGCGCGATTTTGGGGTTGCCGAAGTTGAAGACGATATGCGCATTACCAGGGTGATTGAGAAGCCCTCCATACCGAAATCGAATTTGGCACTGGTTGGACTTTACAAGATCAAAGAAAGTGCTCAGCTGTTCAATGCCCTGGAGCAGATCATGGCACACGGTTATAAAACGCAGGGAGAATATCACCTGACTGATGCATTGATGATGATGATAAAGGATGGTATCACATTCCGCGGTTTTAAAATTACCAATTGGTATGACTGCGGAAAAAAGGAAATATTGCTTGAAACAAATGCCATACTGCTGAAAAAACTGCATCCTCAAGGGCAGCATCAACATGCCTATCCGAATACCATTCTCATAGAGCCGGTAAGTATTGCTCCGGGTTGTGATATACGTGATTCTATTATTGGTCCGAATGTTACCCTGGGAGAAAATACATCTGTACACTACAGCATACTCCGACATTCCATTATCGGCAACGATGCCACCATTGATGATGTGGTGTTGCTCGATAGCGTTATCGGCTCTGATACCGTAATCAAAGGCATGAGCCAGAGCCTCAATATTGGCGACAATACGGAGATCGATCTTTCGAAGAGTGGGTGAGTGGTGAGTGGTGAGTGGGTGAGTCGTGAATGGTGAGTGGTGAGTCAAGGGTAAATCCATGGAATATTACACACGCACCTCCCTGCATTCAATCGGCTAATTGGCTAATCGGCTAATTGGCTAATTATTTGCACATAGAGCGCAGCGACATCCCGCCCTCAGCGGGACTTCCAATATTTCACACTCTCACTTGCACACTTGCACACTTGCACACTCGCACACTAGTACACTCGCACACTCTATACTTCTATCTTTGCAAAAATCTTTTCTCATGCACAATCGCATTACAGCATTATTCGGAATAGAGTATCCTATCATTCAGGCGGGAATGATTTGGTGTTCGGGGTGGAAATTAGCGAGTGCTGTTTCTAATGCCGGTGGGTTAGGATTGATAGGTAGCGGGAGCATGTACCCTGATGTATTGCGTGAACATATTCAAAAATGTAAGGCCGCTACCAACAAGCCTTTTGGAGTAAATGTACCGCTCTTATATCCTGATATTGACAAGCACATTCAAATAATTATTGAGGAGGGTGTGAAAATCGTTTTTACCAGCGCCGGGAATCCAAAGACATGGACTTCCATGCTCAAGCAACATGGCATTAAAGTAGTGCATGTAGTGAGCAGTCGAAAGTTTGCCCTAAAATGTCAGGAGGCAGGATGCGATGCGGTTGTTGCCGAAGGGTTTGAGGCGGGTGGTCATAACGGTCGCGAAGAAACCACTACTTTATGCCTGATTCCTAGTGTTGCCGACGCTGTCACAATTCCGGTAATTGCTGCAGGTGGAATTGGCGATGGCAGGGCTATGCTGGCGTGCATGGTTTTAGGAGCAGAAGGGGTGCAAATTGGCACGCGATTTATCGCCAGTATCGAGAGCAGTGCGCATGACGCATTCAAGCAAACCGTTATTCATGCCGATGAAGGCAGCACCATACTCACACTGAAGGAAATAACCCCGGTTAGAATGGTTCGAAATGCTTTCTATGACGAGCTTTCAGCAGCTTATGCCCGTTGTGCAAGTGCCGACGAACTCAGGACAATTCTAGGGCGCGGCAGGGCTAAAAAAGGTATGTTTGAGGGCGATATGGAAGCAGGTGAACTAGAAATAGGACAGGTTAGCGCTACGGTACGAGAAATATTGCCCGCAGCTGAAATCCTGAAGGACATTTGGGAGGGTTATTTGGTGGCAAAATCAGGCCTGACTAAGCAATGAACCATGCCCAAAAGCAAGGTAACCTAACTTCAATAGTGACGATATCGATGTCACATTTAAACCGTTTTTTATACATTTTTTTGTCAGCAATAAGGTGCTCTAGACGATATTTTCATACTTTTGCCTCGTTTTACCATGTCACACAATAACATTTACTGTATATACATACGCCCTGTGGAAATGTCTATCTTAGTATTTCAAGTATCACGAGTATGAAGCAACGCAACACAATTTTAACAATGTTACTGATTGGTTCTCTGGCACTTTCGTCGTGCTACAGTACCGAGGTGCCCGAAACCAATAAGGTCACCTATATTGTAACAGGAACATCTTTTGATGTTATCTATCAAGACCCTGCGGGAGAGTACCAATATGTTTACGACCGAGAAGGATCCTTTAAAGTTTATCAGGAATCTTTAGTTGGCGAGTCGGTATTTCTGCTTGCAAAGGGCAGTGATGATGTGGTAGTGCATATCCGTATTAAAGATGGCATTGACACAGTTAGAAAGGCAAAAACGGCAGGGACTTCATTGGTCTATATTGACTATTTGCCTGAAATAAAAGAATAAACGCTTTCACACCTTATTTGAACGTCCCGGTTTTGCGACCGGGATTTTTTTTTGTCCCAACGATTATTGACGGCTTTTATGGAAAAGAGAATTTTCATGCATCAGGATAGCAGTTATTACTTCACTTTAAAAATCTGCTATCATGCAAAAATTCATCACCGCGGCCTTTATATCTGTTCTTGCAGTTACAGGATGGATGGCAACCTCAAACCTTCGCGAAGCATCGCCGATTGAATATAATGGCACAGCTACAATTTCAGGCATAGTGACCGATGATGTTATCGGGCAACCAATTATTGGCGCACAGATCGCATTGAATAAAACGGATTGGTTTACTACTGATTCACTTGGACAATTTACTATTGACAAACTTCCTCAAGGGGCATATAGTTTGTTGGTAAAAGCTGAAGGTTATACCGACCAGGAAATGTCGATAACACTTACTGAAGGCGAAAATAAAATTGTCAGTATCAGCATGTCTCTTGCAACATTGATAAGTGCTGATACAGCCATTACCGAGTTTGAACAGGTTTATGAAAATGAAAATTTAAAAAGAAAAAGTGTGATGGCCAATCAGGAGTCTCTGACATTTGGTTATGCCACAATGGATGCTCCGGCAATTTCATTCAGAGGTGATGTATATGATGAAGATGTTGACGGAAATTACAACACAGAATCTTACAATGCCATACAAGAAACAGGTTTTAAGGAGGCTATCAGCAATCCACTTTCAACATTTTCTATTGATGTAGATAATGCGTCGTATTCAAACATTCGCAGGATGATTAATTATGGGCAACAAATTCCGGCTGATGCTGTGCGCATTGAAGAAATGGTAAATTATTTTGACTACACCTATGCACAACCTACAAACAACGACCCGTTTGCAGTGCAATATGAATTGGGAACATGCCCCTGGAATTCGGAAACATCGCTGGTGATGATAGGCATACAAGGCAAAGACATCGATTATTCTAAAACTGCCGCTTCAAACCTTGTATTTCTGATCGATGTAAGTGGTAGCATGCAGAGCGAAAATAAATTGCCCTTAGTAAAAAGCAGTTTAACCAAGCTGATTGACAATCTAAAACCAACAGATCGCGTAGCCTTGGTAGTATATGCCGGTGCAGCGGGTGAAGTATTGCCATCGACACCCTGCAGCAATAGTTCTAAAATCAAAAGCGCCCTCAATCAATTAGAAGCAGGAGGCAGCACTGCAGGCGGAGCAGGTATTCAGCTGGCATATGAAATTGCGACAAAAAATTTTATTGAAGGTGGCAACAACCGAGTGATACTTTGCACCGACGGCGATTTCAATGTAGGCTCAAGCAGCGATGGAGAGATGACTAAGCTTATAGAGGAAAAAAGAAAAACAGGTGTATTTATTACCGTTTGCGGCTTTGGAATGGGAAATTATAAAGACAGTAAAATGGAATCGATAGCAGATAATGGCAATGGTGCATATTATTACATCGACGACAAAAAAGAAGCTGAAAAAGTTTTTGGAACAGATCTTCGAGGTACGTTATTTACCATAGCTAAAGATGTAAAAATTCAAATAGAATTTAATCCGGTTATGGTAGAAAGTTATCGCCTTATAGGTTATGAAAACAGGATTTTGAATAAAGAAGATTTCGACAACGATGCAAAAGATGCCGGTGAATTGGGTGCAGGGCATCGCGTTACAGCACTGTATGAAATCAAACGTCGCACAACGCCATCACAACCAACAGGAATGCAACAAAATACCATACAGGAAGATTTGAAATATCAATCGACAACTGTTAAATCCACTGCCTATTCTACCAATGAATTAATGACATTGAAGCTGAGGTATAAAGCCCCTGATGGAAATACCAGCAAACTCATTGAAAAATCACTTTTCAATCAACCCATGGCATTTGCAGCTACCAGCGATAATTTCAGGTTTGCAAGCGCAGTAACAGAATTTGGTATGATACTGAGAAATTCAGAATTCAAAGGCGATGCTGATATAAATGAAGTTTTGCAATTGGCAAGTGGCGCTAAGGGCGCAGATAAATACGGCTATCGCGACGAATTTATTCAACTGGTAAAACAATATGCAGGAACAACTGCCAAAAATTAAAATTCGAAAAAAAGTTAGGGCGTCTTTTAATAAATCTTGATGTTTGATGCAATTCCGGGGTATGGCGAAAGCTGTATTCCGGAATTATTTTTTTTCAAGGTCACGGATAGCTGCATTGATATCCGGAAATTTAAATTTGTAACCTGCTGTTATTATTTTTTCTGCCGACACCATTTGTGTGAGCAGTACCATATCAGCCATTTCTCCCAACAATAATCGAATAATAAATTTCGGAACAGGAATTTTAAGATACCATCCGGATGTTACATCACCATACGTATTCATGATTGCCGCCTGGGTGACAGGATTTGGAGATACTGCGTTGAAGGTTCCTGAAACAGGATGACTTATGGCAAAAAGCACCATGTCCACGACATCATCCACATGTATCCAAGGGTACATTTGTTTTCCATTACCCAAAAAAGGCAACACCCTTATCATTGCTGTTTGCAACAACTGCGGGTAGGCACCACCGTTCTTCGACAATACGATACCAATTCTAAACGTCACCGCTCTTAAGGCAACATCCTCAAAATTTGCCGTAGCCTTTTCCCATTCATTCACGCTGTATGCCAAAAATCCATTGCCGGTAGGATCAGATTCGAGAAGCAGCTTTTCCGATGGTCCGTAAAAACCGATGGCTGAAGCGGCAATAACCAGATGTTTTTTCTGAGGCAACGCGCGCATGGCCGACACCAACAGTTCTGTTGTTTTTGTGCGGCTTTCAATGATGATTTTTTTTCTGGAGGGTGTCCATCGCTTATCTGCAATACCCTCTCCTGCCAAGTGGATGATGACATCACTCCATGATAGCGCCTCCGGGTCGAGATGCCCGGATTCCGGGTTCCACAGGAAAACTTTATCCGGCAGCGCAAGGTCTTTCGAGTTGCCTGCAGGTCTTATCCTCCTACTCATCCACGCAACGCGATAGCCCAATGCATGCAATTGTGCTGTAATTGCCCTTCCTAGTAGCCCGCTACCGCCGGTGATGAGAATGTGTTGCATTTAGTGGAGTTAAACAGTAGAGTGCCGAATTGGTTTACCTTTTGCAGCAATTTTCGTTCCAAAATCAGATATCAGGAAATCGCCGAATCGCATAAAATTCTTACTTTCGGGTCGTAATTAACAATCTATCATGCGTAGACATTTACTGCCAATTGCCTGTCTTATATCAGGCATTGCATTTTTGAGTTCTTGTGGAGGAAATAAGGACTCCGGTGCCGAAATTGATGTTACAGAAATATCGGATAAAATCAAGTGCATCAAATTAGATGATGCTGATTCCATTTTACCGGAATGGAGCAAAGAAAATATTCTTATCAATCATGTTGTAGGCAATCCCGACAATTTCCATCCGACAAATGGCGCTCATGCAGCAAGAAGCTGGATACTTCAATACACCAGCAATTTTGTATTGCGCAGCGACATTATGAATATGGATATTGCTCCGGATCTGGCAGTTGCCATGCCTGAAATATCTGCCAACAAACTCGAATACACTTACACCTTACGTAAAGAAGCGCGATGGGATGATGGTGCTCCGATCTTAGCAGAGGATGTTGTTTTTATGTTGAAGGCAAATAAATGTCCGCTTACAAATAATCCGATCACAAAAGTTTATTTCGACAATATTAAAAATGTGATCACTTATCCGAACGATCCCTATAAGTTCACCATCGTGATGAAGAGAGAATATATTTTAAATATATCTTTTCTTACCGATTTCCCGGTGATGGAGCGCAAGTATCACGATCCTGAGAATGTGCTTGCTGGTTATACATTCGACCAATTCAATGATCCGAATTTCAAAGCCGACAAGGATGCGAACCTTACAGCGTGGGCAAATAATTTCAATGATCCGAAATGGGGTAATGATCTTTCTCTGTTAAATGGTTCAGGACCTTACAAAATTACTGAATGGTCGCGCGATCAGGCTTTGATCCTCGAGCGGAAAAAAGACCATTGGACGCAAAAATTAGCATCACCAACAGTATATGATGTATCACTTCCCGAAAAAATCATTTTCAAACTCGTACTTGACCCGAATGCACAAAAACTTGAATTCCGGAGTCAAACAGTTGATGCTTCTGTATGGATGGCTACACCATTGGTAAAAGAATTAATGACGGAGGCAGATTTCAATAAAAATTATAATATAGAATTTACCGACAATTTCAGTTTTAATTATATCGGATTGAACATGCGTCCCGATGGTGTTTTGCGAAAAAAATTCTTTGATGATGTGCGCGTGCGTCGTGCAATGGCATATGTTGTACCTGTAGACGAGATCATACAGGCGATAACCTTTGGATATGCGAAACGTCAGGCAAGCATTGTATCACCACTGAAAGATGAATACAATAAAGACCTCACATTGATTCCGCTCGACATAGAAGCAGCAAAAAAATTACTTGATGAAGCCGGATGGAAAGATACTGATGGCGATAATGTGCGCGACAAGGTAATAGATGGCGTGAAGACAGATTTGCGTATTGAATTTAAACATCAGGCAGGACAAAAATTTGTTGAAGATGTTGCGAGGATGATCAAAGAATCAGCATATAAAGCCGGTATTGATCTTATTGTTGTTCCTGTTGATGGCATTACACTAAAGGAACAGCTAGGCAAGCATGATTTTGATATGTATATGAGTGCTCTTGCCGGTGGATCGCAGGCAGAGGATTATACACAATTATGGCATACCAGCGCTTATACTTCCGGCGGATCGAATTACTGCGGATTTGGTTCAGCAGAAACCGATGCACTGCTTGATTCCATCAAGTATACGGTAGACCCTGTTGCCCGCAGGCCGCTGATGATGCGACTTCAACAAGAGATCTATGACCAGCAGCCCTATATTTTCTTGTATTCTGCTGCCAGAAAAAACATCATACATAAACGTTTCGGAAATCAAATCATGACCTTTGATCGCCCGGGTGTGATACTAAATAACTTGCGTTTATTGAGTTTATATGGCCCTCAGGGAGGATCTACCCTGAAAGACGATACGATGCATTAACAACATTTCACTACCTTACAAGGGGTGTGCGGCGATAATTAAGGCTGCACACCCTTTTCTTTTTTTATCTTAGCGTGCAATTAATCTACAATGGGCAGGTATCTTTTGAAGCGCATATTATTTTTTATTCCTACCCTGCTGATCATTTCACTTTTAGCATTCATCATTAGTTTGCAGGCACCGGGAGATCCTCTGGACAGAATGGTTAGTGCCCAGGAAAATGGAGGAGAGTTTCAGGCGCAATCGGCAAACACTCAAAAAGAAAAAGACCGTTGGCGGAAAAAATTAGGATTAGACCTTCCTGTATTTTATTTCAGCTTCAGTAATGCCGCAACTCCTGATACACTTTATCGCATTTATGATGACAATTTGCGCAACGCTTCAAAGCGTCTGATCAACACATACGGAAATTGGGAACAAATATCTGATTGGCAAAAAAGCCTGAATATTTTAAAAAATTCACTTTTTGAAATAAACGCACTTCATGCCGCTGCAGTGGACAGCAGTTTTTCCAATGCCGACAGAGATACTATCATTGAGATGGACAGGCTGGTTAGTGCATTGTTATTAGCTTACGACACGCGGTTGATCGAAATTAAATTACATCAATTACAGGCAACCTGTTCGGCACACAACTATTTTTCTCCTGCATCAACCTCACTAGCAGGTACACTAAATGCCTGGAATAATGTAAAGTCGCAATCCACCCCCGGAAAAAAATATATACCTGCCATTCATTTCTATGGTTATAATCAATATCACAGATGGATTTTTGGCGATGGCAATTGGCTTACGGGAAAAGGTGCTGTTGATTGTAAGGGATGGCTTCGCGGAGATTTTGGATATAGTTACGAAACTAAATTGCCCGTAGGAAATGTGTTGGCAGAACGCGTAAGGTGGTCGTTGTTTTTTACTTTAATTTCAGTAACACTTGCGTATTTGATCAGCTTACCTATCGGAATTAAAGCTGCAGCGAAAAAAGACTCCCTGTTTGACAGAACTTCATCGGTAGTTTTATTTGTTTTATATAGTATGCCGGCGTTTTGGGTAGCTACTTTATTATTGATGTCGTTTGCCAATCCATTGGCGATGGATATTTTCCCCTCGAGTGGCATTCAACCGGTAACCGGAATCCCCGAAGGCACCTCATGGATAGAGGCTGTGCGTATGCGATTGCCATATCTCGTATTACCGACCATTGCATACACTTATTCTCAACTTGCGTTCTTAAGTCGCATTACAAGAGTGTCGACTTTGGAAATAATCAGTCAGGATTATATCCGCACCGCCAGAGCCAAAGGATTATCGGAAGGCACTGTGATATACAAGCATGCATTCAGAAATGCATTATTGCCGATTATTACGGTGTTCAGTAACATTTTTCCACTTGCCATCGGTGGGTCTGTAATACTGGAAACCATATTTACCATTCCCGGTATGGGCCAGCAGGTGTTTCATGCTATTGTGTCGAAAGATTATCCGGTAATCATAACTGTATTTACATTAACAGGTGTATTAACACTAATAGGTTATCTGATTGCCGATATTTTATACGCCATTGCCGATCCGCGAATTTCATATGCTAATAAATGACGAAAGAGAAAAACGATAAGGGATTTAATTTCGGCGCATATGCGTTTCGTCAATTCAGGCGCAATAAGCCTGCATATATATCATTATATATACTTGGGTTTCTTGCTTTAATGGCATTGCTGGCGCCGGTTATCGCCAACGAACGTCCATTATTTATCAGCTATAAAGGACATCATTTATATCCGGCGTTAAGTTTCAAAAAAAATTATATCCTGACTAATGATGATGGCACGAAGGAAACCATTCAACTGGATATAGCCGACTGGAAACAAATGAAGGCGGATAAGGTTGTATGGGCACCCATTCCTTATGCACCTGAGAAAACAGACATGCTTAATGCCGGGTATAAAGGTCCGCATGATGCGCAATTATTTAAAAATTCGGACGGTCAGATCATTAATATGCCATCAAGATTCAGGCATGTAATGGGAACGAATAGTTTAGGGGAAGATGTGGCGTCAGGTTTGATACACGGTGCAAGGGTATCGCTGACTATTGGCTTTATTGCAATGGCCATTGCGTCAGTTCTCGGGTTGATATTAGGCTCAATGGCAGGCTATTTCGGCGATAGCAGATTGCGCACTTCAAGAGGCCAATTCTGGATGGTCGTATTAGGAATAATAGCAGGTTGGTTTTACGGATTTCAAACGCGACAATTTAATTTACAGGATGCCCTTAGTACAGGAACAGGAAAATTAATCATGCAACTACTGCTTAGCATTAGTATTGCAATTGCTGTGACAGTAATATTTGCATTGATTGGACGATTTTTGGGGAAATTACCTTTCCTCAACAAGCAGGTAAACATTCCTGTTGACTCCATTGTATCACGAACGATAGAGATATTTCACTCTATGCCAACGTTTATTTTAATTTTAACTATTGCGGCAATTGCACGTCCCTCGATGACAAATGTGATGATCATTATCGGATTCACTTCATGGACAGGTATAGCCAGGTTAACACGCGCTGAATTGTTGCGGATACGGCAATTAGAATATATTCAGGCAGCACGGGCACTGGGATTCGGTGAATTAAAGATCATATTGCGCCATGCGCTTCCAAATGGCATTGCCCCGGCACTGGTTTCAATTGCCTTCGGCATAGCATCGGCTGTATTAATTGAATCAAGTTTGTCATTTTTAGGTATTGGCGTTCCCTCGGATGTGGTAACCTGGGGAAGTCTGGTAAATGATGGGAGGCAACAGTATAGCGCCTGGTGGTTGGTTGTGTTCCCGGGAGTTGCTATATTCCTTACCGTAACGGTGTATAATCTCATTGGTGAAGGACTTCGCGATGCTCTGGATCCGAAACATAAAAAATAATCCCGGCTACACTGCCGTTGTTTTAATCAGCTTACTTTATTTTTGATGATTATTGAAGGTGCTATGTGGCGGAGTGCACATGTAATATGGCTGATTATCATTGGTTTAATGCTTACGGGATTGCCGTCTAAAGCATTGGCACAAGACATCTCTATATCGGAACCGCAAAAAATCAGCACCGAGTTAATTGGTTACAGTATTTTAGGTCGCAACAAGAATGGCGATGTGCTTATTTATAAGAAATATCGTTTCAGGGATGAAATAGATATTTTGGACAAGAATATGGAGTTCAAGCGTCGGAAGGAATTCAGTGTTAAAAATTCTGATTACGAGACCGTTGAGTTCTATAAATCGGGCGACTATCTCTTTCATTTTTACACTTATCGCGAGAATAAAATGAGTTATCTCGCTGTTCAACAATATAACGGCGACTTAGATAAAAAAAATGAACCTGTATTGATCGACTCCTCTTCACAGCGTTTAGGTGAAAATTTCTCGGAATGGAAAATTGCCAAGGCCAAAACAACCCCCTATTATCTGGTGTATAAATATGAATTGAGCAATGGCCGCATAGACAAACTGTTCTGCCGTGTAATGGACGAAAGCACACGCATCATACAGCAAAATGACATCAACCTGCCTGATGATCAATTCAGCCCTATTTTAGTAAAAGAAGCAGTTAGCGATGACGGGATACCTTTATTTCTATTTTCGAATGATGACTTCAATTGCAAGAAAGAGAAAACAGGAGTTCAATATTTATACGTATTCCCAAAAGGAAATAACAGCGTTGTTTATACAGAGATCTCTGACGAAAATTACTGTTTGGATGAAATGAATTTCGGGCTTGATAATGCTCATCACAGCATTGTGAGCATAGGGTTTCTTAAAGAAGATAATAAAGATTATATGGTTGGATATTTATATTCCACCATTGATATACTAACCGGCACAAAAGGAACAAATTTTCATTACATATTTCCTCAACAAACACTTGATGAGATTGCGGGCTTAGCAAAGGAAAAAGCAATCAGCAACTTACCGGTGTATCAAATCGGCACCATTATTCCTCGTGTTGACGGAGGCGCATTGCTGGTTGCTGAATTTTACGATAAAACCGTTGAAAGTTATGAGTTCACCAACTACGACCCTTATGTTGGATACAGGACATCCACACGTCAGGTCGAATTTTATGAATATGACGATATTTTATTGTTCTCCATAAAGCCTGATGGCACTCCTTCCTGGAATAATGTGATTCGTAAAAAACAAATCAGCAGAGAAGACAATGGCGTGAATTCATCCTATGGGGTTTTAACACTGAAAGACAGGTGTATTTTCATATTCAATGAAGATGTTGAACAAAATTCGAATGTATTGCAATACGAGATGTCATTCACCGGTGAGCTAGACCGAAAGAGCTTGTTCAACGCCAATCAACAGGAGGTTCAGATAAGGCCGGGAAGTGCCGAGCAGATTGCTTTGAATGAGATTATTATCCCCAGTATTTATAAGAAAAGTCTGAGATTTGTGCGCATCAAATTCTAGGATGCAGGAATGTTTGATTTGGAAGTGTAATTTTACATCGTGCTGCGTTTATTTCAATCGTCAAATCCATTTACCTTTATACTCCTCCTCGTATATACGGGTTTGGTGTTTTCACACAATTTATTTTTCCCTGCGCCTATTACTGCAGCTTCGCATGGGGTGTTGAGTGATGGGATATGGCAGTTGTTACGGATTGATTCATGGCCATTGCTTGCCATTGAATTATTACAATCGATATTGATGCTTACCACAGGGATATTAATCAGTTTTATGATGCAGAAATTCAAGCTCATCAATAAAACCACCTTGATGCCCGCTGCTGTTTTTGTGTTGATATGCAGCTATTTCCCTGAGATGCGCATACATATAGCAGAAACACTGTGTGGATTGTGTTTGATCATTTTACTGTATAAGATCTTTGGCGCCTACAACAAACAGAGAGCTGATATGGTGTATTTCGATGCCGCCATCATCAGTGCAATTGCTTCGTTGATCTATTTCCCTGCTGTAATTTTCTTTTTTTTCAGTCTTTTTGGATTGCTGCGAATGCGCTCGACCTCATTCAGAGAATTTATCATTTACTTATCAGGATGGCTAACGGTTGCATTTTTATTGGGAACATATATTTTCTGGAATGGCAGTTGGGAAGCCTGGTTTGCCTCCTGGGAGGTACAAATGCACTTTATTTCAGGCATTGGAGAACTTATGAATGCAACCATAATAGCTAAGTTGAGTTTGATAGGGTTGGTTTTCATCGTCACCCTAATTTTTTATTTCGACCGCCTATCGGCAAACCTGATCCAGATCCGCAAGTATATGGGGGTATTCATGTTGTTGTTTTTATTTTGCCTGGTAACTGCCTGCCTTGGAATTGGGATGGATGAAGGAAGTTTATATCTGTTGTGGGTTCCGGTTACGGTGGTTATCAGCTATTATTTCTTCCATTTTAAGCAGTTATGGTATTCAGAAGGGATGCATGCTGCTCTTTTATTAGGTACATTCCTCTTTCAGTACCTTACCTTTGCATAACAATCAGGAATCATGAAATTTGGCGTTGTAACCTTTCCCGGATCTAATTGCGATCAGGATATCATTCACGTATTACGCAATGTAATGGGTCAGGAGGTGATAGAGCTTTTCCATAAAGAGCATGATCTGCGTGGACTTACCACCGCCGACTGCGTGATGCTTCCCGGAGGGTTTTCCTATGGCGATGCGCTCAGAACCGGCGCCATAGCACGATTTTCGCCTATCATGCAAGCCGTTATTGACCATTGTAACAAGGGCGGATATGCCTGGGGAATATGCAATGGGTTTCAGATTCTTTGCGAAGCCGGATTGTTGCCTGGCGTGCTTTTGGAGAATAATAATCAGCAGTTTATCTGTAAGAATGTCTTTTTAAGTGCCGATAATAATGCCAGCAGGATCAATGCAACGCTGCCACTGCAACATGCACTCAAGATACCAATTGCCCATGGCGAAGGCCGTTACTATGCTGAAGCTCGTGAACTTGAGGCACTGGAAGCCAACAATCAGGTAATTTTCAGGTATTGCGACGACCATGGTCATATAACCGAAAGGGCTAATCCGAATGGCTCGCTGAATAATATAGCCGGTGTTTGCAATGCGGGGCGCAATGTATTTGGCATGATGCCTCACCCGGAACGCGCTGCTGAAGAGCGTTTGGGCAATACCGACGGCCGCCTAATCTTCGAATCATTCCTTGCATTAACCGAGGCCACAGCAGCAAGATAACAGCACCTAAGCCGGTTTCTCGTAATATTTTTGTCAATGCCTACCCAACAGAACCTGTAGGGGCAGCTTTTCGTTAAATTTGCATCACTAAAGCCGAAAGATGAAGAGGTTACTTATTGCATTATGCTCCCTGTTTTTGTTTACGAACGTTAAAGCCCAAATTCTGGAACCCGTTAAATGGGAGGTCTCCAGCACGCAAACAGGAGTAAACGAGTATGTGCTGATCTTCAAAGCGACAGTTCAGGAAGGATGGAAAATTTATAGTCATTCTGTTCCGGAAAACGGACCAATACCTACAAGTCTTATTTTCGAAAATCTTCCTGCAGGTGTTCAACTTGTTGGCGAAATGGAGGAACTGGGGCGTATGGAAGAACAGCAGGAGCCACTTTTCGATAATAATATCATTAAATTCTATCACAAACGTTTGACCTTGCGTCAGGCAGTGAAAATCTCAGGTAATGCAAAAATTACCGGATACATCGATTATATGTCGTGCAACGATCAGACATGCACAGCGCTTTCTTATGATTTTAGCTTCGACCTGGAAGGACAAAGTGGTTTTGTTCAAGTGCCGGGATCTGACTACGCCAATGTAAAATATCCGGTAACATGGAAAATTGGCAGCGAAAAATTAAACGATAACGAATATTATATTACCTATTCTGCAACCATAGTTCCTACTTGGAAATTGTATGCACAAACTTCTCCGGAAGGAGCAGCACGACCAATGAAATTCATTTTTGAAAATGATGGACAGGGATACACCAGAATTGGTGGTGTTGAAGAGATCGGTCATATGGAGGAAAAGAAGGAGCAATTATTTGAGAACAAAACCGTTCGCTTTTATCACGATGAAGTAATGATGCGTCAACGTATCAGAATAGATTCGGCAAATGCAAATATTATTGGGTATATCGATTATCAAACATGCGATGCCACACAATGTAAATTCATGCAAAAGGATTTCAATCTGGCATTATCGGCAACCGGGTTAATCGAAACAGGCTCCACTACTCCGATAGATACGGGAGGAATGAAATTTGGCGCCTTTGCAGTAGATCTAAAGTATGCTGAAAATGCAATGTGCGAAGGCGAAGTAAATGCACAGATCACCAATGCAACCGGCAAAGGATTGTTCAGCACATTTATACTCGGTTTCATTGGTGGATTAATTGGCCTTTTAATGCCTTGTACTTTCCCGATGATCCCATTTACAATTTCATTTTTCACCAAACACGCAGGCAATCGCAGGAAGGGTGTGATGAATGCAGCATTTTATGGATTGTGTATCGTGCTGGTATATTTCATTGCCTCACTGCCATTTCTTTTATTCGGCGCCGGTGGCGACCAGTTGAATGAATTTTCGACAAACAATATTGTCAACCTTGTTTTCTTCTTTGTTTTTATTCTATTTGCCTTATCACTTTTTGGTTTATTTGAAATAAAGCTTCCAAGCAAATGGGCTAACAAGGCTGATAGTGCCTCAGATGTCGGAGGCTTACTCGGTATATTCTTTATGGCACTTACACTGTGCATTGTGTCATTCAGCTGCACAGGTCCGATCTTAGGATCATTGCTTGCTAACAGCATTAAAGATGGTGGTGTTGCATTAACAATGGGTATGCTTGGTTTTGGAACAGCATTTGCATTGGCATTTACATTATTGGCATTATTCCCACAATTATTAGGTAATCTTCCGAAAAGTGGCGGCTGGTTAAATGAAGTGAAAATCGTGTTCGCATTTATTGAATTAGCAATGGCTGTGAAATTTCTAAGTAATGTGGACCTTGCTTATCACTGGGGATATGTAAAACGTGAAATTTTCCTCGGCATTTGGACTTTAATTGCCCTGTTGATTGTATTATATATCAGCGGAGTGATCAGATTTCCACACGATGATAAAAAAGTTAAATGGTCGCTGGGAAGAGTTTCATTTTTGATAACATTTTTATTTTTTACCATATACTTTGGACAAGGACTTCGCAAATACGGTGAGGTTGGTTTGTTGAGTGGATTTCTTCCACCGCAATGGTATAGTATTTATGAATATGGCACTGAATGCCCTCTTGGATTAAACTGCTTTCATGATCTTGATGAAGGGATAGCTTTTGCAAAGGAGCATAATAAACCCATTTTAGTAGACTTCACCGGTTATGCATGCGTAAATTGCAGAAAGATGGAAGAGAATGTTTGGCCTGAAGAAGAAGTGTTTAACATTATCAATAATGACTATGTATTAGTGAGCTTATATGTTGATGACAAAGAAGCATTGCGATTAGAAGATCAATATATATCTGCCGCTACAGGTCAAAAGGTACGCACCATTGGTAACAAGTGGAGTGATTTTCAAAGCAGTCAGTTCAATAC
>JAIBBA010000053.1 GCA_019694895.1 Chitinophagales bacterium | reverse complement strand
CACTCGTAAATATGGGTGGTTGGCTGACACTACGCGATAAAAAAATTGCCGACGCCTGTATGGGCCTCCTTATTATTACCGAAGGTTTTTCAACTTATGGCGGACTCAGTGGCCGCGATATGGAAGCGGTTGCTGTTGGTATCAAGGAAGTTTTTGATGATGATTATCTGAATTATAGAATTAAAAGCACCGCCTATCTCGGCGAACATCTGCGCAATAATAATATTCCTATCATGTATCCGACAGGGGGGCATGCGGTGTATGTTGATGCGGCTAAATTATATCCCCATATTCCTGTACATCAATACCCCGGACAAGCGCTTGCATGTGCTTTGTACACAATCGGTGGGGTGCGCAGCGTGGAAATTGGCTCTGTGATGTTCGGCAAATACGATAATAAAAAGAAACTTATCCCCGCACGTCACGAACTCGTTCGTCTCGCCATTCCGCGACGCGTGTACACCCAAAGTCATATTGATTATGTGATCGAAGTATTTCGCGAAGTAGAAAAAAATAAACTCAGAGCAAAAGGCCTGAAAATCATCTATGAGCAGGCTTTTCTGAGGCATTTTACAGCGCGGTTTGCGGAGGTGTGAGAGATATTGTGTTGTGTGAGTTTTGTGATGCATTAGGGATATTCAAACAGATTATGTTTTACCTTGCTAGGTAACTTGTCGCCCCTCACCCCGCCCCTCTCCCAGGGGGAGAGGGGGTATTTGTCGTATCCATGATAAATTTAGCTTAGAATCAAGGGTTACTCCCTCTCCCCCTGGGAGAGGGTCGGGGTGAGGGCGGCGGTAATTCTCTAATACTACCACAATCCTCCATCAGAAAATGATAATTAACTGTCCCACTACTCCCTCGCATTCCCTGATACTATGATAGTCCCTTAATTCTTGTTGCAATACAATCATCAATTGTCTTTATTACATATTCTAGATTGTGATAGACTTCATCATTTGTAAACCTAACTACCATTATTCCCATTTCCTCAAGTAAGGATTGTCTATGCTTGTCGTAATGAATAACTTCACTTTGTAAGTGGACGGGCCCATCAATCTCAATAGCTAATTTAATTGGCATACAATAGAAATCAAGCACATACAAAATAGTTGAGTTTGATATTTCTACTAGGGTGACAGGGTGCTGACGTCTGAATGGGAATTTGATTTTTCTATATTTTCTTAATTCCTTCCACATAATAGCCTCTGCCTGAGTTTGTCTTCTTCTTAATTCTCGGGCTCTTTTTGCGCTAAAACTCATTTTTTTTGGTGTATATTTATTACTAATGTTGGTACTTCTGACCGAAAATATCCACACTAACCGCTTATTAGACTTTCTATACTTAAATCAGCCTGTGGATTGATTATCGGTTAACCGCCCGGATATTATTAGTATTGATATCAGACATCGTCAGGCCCAATGCATGCTTTGCGTTTTCGCAACTTAGCGTCTTAGCGCGAACCAAGCACACAACACTTTTACTCCAATCGGTGACTTTCACCCGTAGCGTTTCTCGTTCAAACATCACCGCCATCATTGACATAAGTCACCTCGCAAGGGTGGGTATACAGGGAAATTTGTACTATAAATAGTCATACCTATGCCAATGTACCATCAACTGGGCAAAATCCCGAATAAGCGACATGTTGTTTACCGCAATTCTGAAGGTCAGATGTACAATGAAGAATTGGTCGGCACACAAGGATTCAGCAGTCTTTCTACACTTGCCTATCATATCTATCCTCCAACAAGGGTGATTGGCACCGGAACACCATTTGATATGCGTCCTCGTATCGCTATTGAGAATAATATGCGCATGTTAAGTTTCAGCGGTTTCGATATTCCTGCCGAGGATGATTATCTGCAAAGCAGAAAAGTGTTGTTCGTAAACAGCGATCTCCATATCGGACTTGCAGCTCCAACGCAATCGCCTGAATATTTCTTTAAAAATGCAGATGCCGATGAGCTGATATTCATTCACAAAGGCTCCGGTACGCTCAGTACCATGTATGGCGAAGTGGAATTCGAACAACATGATTATTTGGTTATCCCTCGCGGTACCATATATAAAATAGACTTCGATACAGATGATAACAGATTCCTGTTTATCGAGTCGTTCAGTCCAATATATACACCTCGTCGCTACCGCAATGAATTTGGTCAGTTGCTTGAACATTCACCATTCTGCGAACGCGATTTCAAAAAACCTGCTAACCTCATCACACATGATGAAGAAGGCGAATTTGAAATACTGATTAAAAAACGTGGACAAGTATTTCCATATACTTATGCCAATCACCCATTCGATGTTGTAGGTTGGGATGGATATTTATATCCATATGCGTTTAACATTCACAATTTTGAGCCAATAACAGGTCGCATTCACATGCCTCCGCCAATACATCAGAATTTTGAAGGCAATAATTTCGTGGTATGCTCATTTGTTCCTCGCTTGTATGATTATCATCCACAGGCAATTCCTGCACCTTACCATCATAGCAACATCGACAGCGATGAAATATTATATTATGTGGAAGGTGAATTTATGAGCCGCAATAATATCAAACAGGGACAGTTAACACTGCACCCTGCCGGATTGCCACACGGCCCGCATCCGGGAGCAATCGAAAGAAGTATCGGTAAAAAAGAAACACATGAACTCGCTGTCATGATTGATCCTTTCAAGCCTGTTTCAATTACAGAAACTGCTGTAGAACTTGAAGTGGAAGATTACTATTTATCATGGATTTCAAAACAACTAACCCACTAATAATTCCTGAGCAGTAAATTATTTTCTGTAAGGGATAAACCTGAAATAAACAACTATGGATACTATCGTATTAGATCAGAAAAAAACAAATGTGCAGGAAGATTTTCTGCCATTGAACGGAACCGATTTTATCGAATTGTATGTAGGTAATGCCAAACAATCGGCTCACTACTACAAAACAGCTTTTGGGTTTCAGAGTCTTGCTTATTCCGGACTTGAAACCGGCAACCGCGAATGTGCATCCTATGTGCTTCGTCAAGGTAAAATCACTCTTGTGCTTACAACGCCATATCATAGCGACAGCCCTGTAGCGGAGCATGTTCGTCGACATGGCGATGGCGTGAAAGTAATCGCTTTTTGGGTGGATGATGCAGAAGCAACTTTTGAAAAAACTATTGCACGCGGAGCGGAACCATTCATGTATCCTGAAGTGCGCACCGATGACACCGGTGAAGTAAAAATTGCGGGCATCAAAACATATGGTGAAGTAATTCACTTATTTGTTGAGCGCAGTAATTATAATGGCGTATTCATGCCCGGATTCGTGAAATGGGAGTCCGAATATAATCCAACGCCTATCGGTTTGGAATATGTAGACCATTGCGTAGGTAATGTTGGCCTCGGTCGCATGAATGTATGGGCTAAATTTTATGAAGAAGTACTGGGTTTTAAAAACCTGATCACCTTCGATGATAAAGATATTTCCACCGAATACACTGCCTTAATGAGCAAGGTGATGGTGAATGGCAATATGCGCATAAAATTCCCTATCAACGAACCTGCAAAAGGAAAAAAAGTTAGTCAGGTCCAGGAATATCTCGATTTTTATGAGGGAGAAGGTTGTCAGCACATTGCAGTAGCAACTGATGATATCATTCATACTATAACAGAATTTCGCAAGCGCGGTGTTGAATTCTTGTATGTGCCCGGTACTTATTATGATACGGTTTTAGACCGCGTAGGAAAGATCAAGGAAGACCTGGAGGTTTTAAAGAGCTTGGGAATTATGGTCGACCGAGATGAAGAAGGATATCTTCTGCAGATTTTCACAAAACCGGTTGAAGATCGACCTACATTATTTTTTGAAATCATTCAACGCGTTGGAGCAAAATCATTTGGTAAAGGAAACTTCCAGGCTTTATTTGAAAGCATAGAGGAAGAACAAAGAAAACGAGGTACATTGTGATACAACATCAGGCAGTCCTTAGTGGCTGCCTGATGCCTTTTAGGACGTATCTCATTTTTGATAAAGTCATCTGAGACCGCAGATGCAAATATTCGATCATCATTTAAATTCTTTCACATGTACATTCAACAACTTTATACAAACTGCCTTGCACAGGCAGCGTATTATATAGAAAGCGAAGGCGAAGCTGTAATTGTTGACCCATTGCGCGACGTGCAGACTTATATCGATCTTGCTGCATCGAGAAATGCAAAAATTCGCTTCAGTCTGCAAACACATTTCCATGCCGATTTTGTTTCAGGTCATTTGGAACTTGCACGAAAAACAGGAGCTGTAATTGTGTATGGTCCGGGTGCACAACCTGATTATGCTGCAGCAGTGTTGAAAGATTATGATGTGCTGGATATCGGGAAAGTGAAAATTATGATCCTGCATACGCCCGGGCACACCATCGAATCAACATGTTTTTTGTTGTTTGATGAGGAGAATAATGTCCATAGCATTTTCAGCGGCGACACTTTATTTATTGGCGATGTTGGTCGTCCTGACCTGCTTAGCGGTAATCTCGATGCTGAAACTTTAGGTGGCATGTTGTTCGATTCTTTGCAGAATAAAATCAAAGTGCTGCCCGACGATTGTATTGTATATCCCGGTCATGGTGCGGGAAGTGCCTGCGGCAAGAATTTAGGTAAAGAAACTACCAGTACCATCGGCATACAAAAAGCAACAAACTATGCATTGCAATTTACCGACAAACAAGCATTTATTGATGCCGTTATTGCTGAACAACCTGCTGCACCTGCATATTTCTTCAAAGATGCCAGAATAAATATTCATGGATATGAATCTTTGGATAAAGTAATGGATGCTGCAATGAAAGGAATTGATGCGGCAACTGTACAGTTAGAAACTGCTGAAGGAGCTTTGATTCTTGATACAAGACCTGCTGCTGTTTTTGCAAAAGGATTTATTCCGGGTTCACTGAATATTGGCCTCAATGGCGAGTTTGCAGTATGGGCAGGAACACTGGTGGATATTTCTACCCCACTGATTTTAATTTCCGAAGAAGGAAAAGAAAAAGAAGCAGTAACCAGATTGGCGCGCATTGGCTATGAAAATATTCTGGGGTATCTGGAAGGCGGATTCGCATCATGGAAATCTGAAAAATTGCCGACATCAACCATTAAAAATGTAAGCGTAGATGATTTCGCCAATTTGATGGATAGCGGAAAATATGCATTGCTGGATGTGCGCAAACCCGGTGAAGTTGAAAAAAATAAAGTGTTTGAAGCACACCATATTTCTTTGAATAAGCTCGCAGCCGAGATGGATACTTTGGATCCTAAAAATAAATATATCGTTTATTGTGGCGGCGGGTACAGAAGTATGATGGCGTGCACCATGATGCTGCGTGCCGGAATTAAGCATGTTGTCAACGTAGCCGGCGGTATCAATGCCATTTTGAAGGAAAAACCTGATCTGGTGCAATATTTCGAGTTGGTGTGATAACACTTATCGTATAACTTTACATCCCTGCCCATAACCCGGCAGGGATTTTTTATGCGCATACTCCTCTTTTCGCTGCTCTGCTCCATGATGCTAGCAGGGTCTGTTCAAGCTCAGGATACCCTCAAACAAGGTCTTATTCAGGTCAATGATACTCACCTGTTTGTCAAAATAATGGGAAAAGGGGATACCATACTAGTTATTCATGGAGGTCCGGGCTTGAACCATGGATATCTTGAACCGCATTTGCTGCCATTAGCAAAAACGCATACCCTTATTTTCTATGATCAGCGCTCTTCTGGAGAATCGCAATTAAGTGTTAAATCGCATATGAATTTTGCCACTTTTGCCGATGATATTGAGGCTATCAGAAAGCACTTTAATATCAACCATCTCAATCTTCTGGCGCATTCCTGGGGATGTCTTGTGGCGGCAACCTATATGTTGAATTATCCTGAACACGTGCAATCGGTTGTTTTCAGCAATCCCGTGCCTTTCGATCATACCATGGCAGAAATGTCGGCACAGACCGCTGCTGATCGGGAAACGCCGGCCGATAGTATCCATAAGGCTCAATTAATTGCAAGTGATGCCTTCCGAAATGGCGATGTTGAACCGGTTGAAGAATTAATGAAAACCTCTTTTAAACTCCTTTTTTGCGATACCACCAACCTGAGCTTGCTGGATCCTTCGTTGCCTTCCTCCTACATGGTGGCCTCACTTTCGCTTTATGGTTTCATGGACGACATGAAAAACTATAACTTCTTTCCCAAAATGAAGGACATCCCGATACCGGCATTAATCATCCATGGTAATTGCGATATCAGCCCTCTGGATGCTGATCTCCGTCTGCAAAAATGTTTTACCAATGCCGATGTCACTATTTTCGAGAATTCAGGACATTTTCCGTTCATCGAAGAGAACAAAAAGTTCAACAAAACAGTGTCGAAGTTCTTTTTAGATCACGCGAAATGAGGAATTTCCTCATCTGTGTTATCTGACTCCCTAGTCTCGCAGCATGTATACGATTTAGTTTAAATTATTGCCAAGTTTAGCTTTCGGTACATCATCAAAATTGAACTGTTCGACGGCAAATTTGTTGTAACAGTTACCATGTCATGAAAACCTTACTTCAGTAGCAATTGTTCTTACTGTCTTCCGTATTTTTGTTATTCGTTCTTATAAAACCATACACACACACGACTATGGTTTAACATTTTAACATTTGTATGCAGAGATTACCCGCACTCCTCCTCCTCATAGCATGCACACACACAGTAGTAATACACGCCCAATTTTGTAACGACACCCGTTTTACGGAAGCCGAATACTTCTCCGACTCCGAAATCGAAACAAATTATAATGTTTCGTACGGTCTTGCGAGCCAGTGGTTCATGGATTTGCCTCAACCAAGTCTCAACACATTAGATATTGCATTTCCCGATCAGACTGTTGACCCGATGGAAAAACGTCCGCTTATTGTGTTGGTGCACGGTGGTGGCTTTTGGGGTGGTGAAAAAGAATCTTTTTCCTATCATCTTCAAGAACTGGCAAAGAATGGCTATGTTGTTGCAGCAATAAATTACAGAAAAGGTTGGATGGGTTCACCGCTTGATTGCGATGGAGATCCTAACTCATTGTCGCTCGCCATTTATCGCGGTATGCAAGATACCCACGCCGCCATACGTTTTCTTGTTGCTAATGCTGATGTGTATGGCATCGATACTGCAAATATTTTTGCGGGAGGTGAAAGTGCCGGAGTTTACGCAGTAATGAACGCTTATTATTTGACGCAGGACGATTGGGAAAGCTATAATCCCGGTTATGGTTATTTATATGGCGATATCAATGCGTCAACAAATGAATATACCACTACATTTAAATTGAAAGGCATCCTCAATATGTGGGGCGGAATGGTTGATACAGCTTTTGTTTCTGTTAATGAAGCAGTGCCATCCATTGCATTTTATGGTATGTCTGATGGCGTTATTCCTCCGGGCCATGGCAATATCCAATACTGTGAAAATTTTGCCGAAATATTTGGTGCACTCGGACTGTCAGAATTTTATAATAACAATAATATTTGTAATGTACTGCATCAAAATCCAACAGAAGGACATGAAGCTTACCCTGCAGATTATGTGTGTCCAAATATTGCCTGCTTCATAAAAGGAGTGCTTTGCAACACATGCAGTACGGAATTAATGCACTACGAAATTTCTGATTGTTCCGCCGATGTTGTCATTGATACTACAACTGACACTACCGAAACCTTGAATATTGAAATAGCGCAGATAGAAACCCTGTCACTGTTCCCAAATCCTGCCGATCAGCGAATTCAATGCAAAATTGACAATACCTGGCCCACCGATGCTTCAATCACTGTTTACGATTTGGCAGGCAATTTTATGCAGATTGCTGTAGGTCAGGCCGGTTTAGTGCGTTATGCCGATGTCAGCAGTCTTCCGGAAGGCGTTTACCTGCTCCGTATTCAAGCTGCAAACCGCGTAGGCTCAGGCTCCTTCGTGGTCGCCCGGCATTGATCTCCTCCCCGGTCAGCACGATCAGGATGATGCGTGTATGCTTGTGATTTTGAACAAAAGACGTATCTTTATGTTTAGAATTAGTCTAAATAGTAATGTCCAAGCAGGTCCACATTCTCATAGCCGAAACGCAATACCTTATCATAGAGGGCTTGCAATCGATATTCCGTCGTTATCCGGAATTTTCGGTGTTGGGTATTATGGTGAACAAGCAGGACTTATTCGATAATCTGCATGTGTTAAAACCTGATGTTGTTGTTATTGATCCGCTCAGTCTTGAAGATTTTCGTGTAGATGATCTGCAGACTATCGAAACCGTTTGTCCGGGAGCGCGTGTATTGATCATCACCGACATCAGCGATCCGAATATTGTGCACCGCATAGTGGATACCGGCGCTAAAGGCTATCTGACCAAGACTTGTGATGAAAAAGAAATTGTCGATGCTATTTATGCGCTTTTGCGAGGCGAGCAGATGTATTGTCACAAAGTGGTGAATATTCTAGTAGATGGTAGAACAGTTGAAGTAGATAATTGTGAGCCAACCGGATTATCAGAACGCGAAGTAGAGATTATCAGACTTATTGCAAATGGCTATACGACGCGCCAAATCGCGGATACGTTGTATCGCAGTTTTCATACCATCACCACGCATCGCAAAAACATCATGAAGAAGCTCGGCATCAACAGTACCAGTGAATTGATGGTGTATGCCATGAATACAGGACTTATTCAACCGCGTGAGCAACTTGTTGCAGGTAAATGACCGTCTTACACAGGGAGGGTTCAACTCCTTATCTTTAGCACTGATTTATGAATACTACTACTATCCGTTGGGTAATTGCATTAGGTATCGTGGCTGTTGTTACGATTATCCTTTCGCAGGTATTCTGGATACGCAAGGGCTTGATTATTAATCAGAGCAATTTTGAAAATGCAGTTACCGTTACCTTGGAACAGATAGCTGCAAAAATTGAAATCGCCAATCACGGAAAAAAGGTAACGGCACATCCTGTTGTGCGGATTTCACCACATGCTTACAAAGTAAATATCGATGAACCTATAGACTTGAATCAACTGGATTATTTTATTCGTAGTGAATTTGCAAATCCATTTCATAAAGTCGATTTCATTTATCAGGTGTTTGAATCCACGCGCGACGATTTGGTTTTTGAAGAAACAGTATCTGCCAATTCGAGTGAAAGTACTATCGTATTCCCTACTAATTTACCAAAGTTAATGGAGTCGACTTACTATTTTAAGATCAACTTCCCTGAGCGTCCGATTGTGAATTCAGTAATGTTATTTGTCTGGGCCACGTCTATCATAGCGATGGCGGTTGTTATAGCGTTTTTCTGGTATTCGCTGGATGTCATCTTCCGACAACAGCGATTAAGTAAATTCCAGAAAAACTTCATCAACAATCTGGCTCATGAATTCAAAACACCTATCAGCACGATTGGTATTTCGGCAGATGTTTTATTAGAACCGGAGATTGCGCAAGAGCCCGACAGACTTAAGGGATATGCCAATATCATTCGCAACGAAAATTTGCGGCTTACGGGCCAGGTGAGTAAAATTCTTGAATTGGCGAAATTGGAGGATGATGAATTGTTGCTCAATCTTGAAACTTTTCATATCAATCCATTAATAGAAGAAATTGTGCAATCATTCACGGTTCGCGTAGAAGAAAAAAGCGGTGGTATTGTTGTTGATTACACTACCAAACAAGATCTGGTAACCGCCGACCGAGTGCATTTGCAAAATGTTGTGAACACGATACTCGACAATGCGTTGAAGTACAATGATAAGATTCCGGAAATCACCATTACTGTTGGTCGCGATCAGCAGGGACTATTTATTAATATCGGTGATAATGGAATTGGCATCCCGAAAGAGTTTCACAGACGCATTTTCGAGAAATTCTTTAGGGTGCCTACAGGAAATGTCCACAATGTGAAAGGCTACGGACTCGGGCTGAATTATGTTAAAATGATAGCTAAATCACATGGATGGCACTTGCGTGTGGATTCACAAATAGGCAAAGGCAGTATATTTACAGTCATCATTCCCTAACTCAGACACATGGATAGCAGAAAACCCAAAATATTATATGTAGAAGATGATGTCAATCTCGGCTTCGTAACAAAAGATAATTTGCTCAAAAGAGGGTATGACATTACATTATGTGAAGATGGATTAACGGCATCACATACCTTTCAAAAGCAAAAATTCGACCTGGTTATTTTGGACGTGATGTTGCCCAAGATCGATGGATTTGCGCTTGCGCAGAAATTGCGCGATAAGGACAAGAATGTTCCTATCATTTTTCTGACAGCAAAATCCATGCTTGAAGATAAATTGCAAGGTTTTAAGCTCGGTGCTGATGATTATATCACAAAACCATTCAGCATCGATGAGCTTACACATAAGATAGAAGTATTTTTGAAACGCAGCAAAGTGTTTGCTGAAAGTCCGGAAGCTGAATCGAAAAATATTTATCACATCGGCACTTATACTTTCGATTTCAAGGAATTGAAACTCTTTAATACCACACAGCAACATACACTCACCATTCGCGAAGCTGAACTATTACGCATGCTTTCTATTCAACGAAATCAGGTAGTTCGCCGCGAGGCAATTTTGCATCAGGTATGGGGTGAAGACAATTATTATATCGGCAGGTCGCTTGATGTATTTATTTCACGCCTCAGGAAATTATTTGCAGATGACCCTGGAGTGGAAATCGAAAACGTAAGGGGAGTAGGGTTCAAATTTAATGTAGCCGACTAAGTTGATTTAAAGGATCAATCATTAAGGCACTGATTATTTTTTTTCCTCCTCATTAATGCATAAAAAAAGGAGTCTCTTTCGAAACTCCTTTTTAATAAAATCATATCAATTTACACCAGACCTTGTGCCAGCATTGAATCGGCTACTTTTACGAAGCCTCCGATATTTGCGCCTTTCACATAGTTGATGTATTTTCCTTCTTTACCGTAAGTAACGCAGGTCTTGTGGATGTTGTGCATGATGTTTTTGAGGTGATTATCTACTTCCTCTCTTGTCCAGTTCATGCGCAAACTGTTTTGACTCATTTCAAGACCACTGGTAGCTACACCACCGGCATTACTTGCTTTACCCGGAGCATATAAGATTTTATTTTCCAGGAAAGCGGTAATTGCTTCAGGAGTACAAGGCATATTCGCACCCTCTGCAACACATACCACACCATTTTTAATCAGCACTTTTGCATCCTTGCCGTTGAGCTCATTTTGCGTAGCGCAAGGCAGGTCGATATCACATTTTACTTCCCAAGGTGTTTTACCGGCAATGTATTGGCATTTCACTTTGTCGGCGTAATCTTTAATGCGTCCGCGCATGTTATTCTTGATATCCATCAGCATAGCAAGTTTTTCTGTTGTGAAGCCATTTTTATCGTAGATGTATCCGTCACTGTCGCTGGCGGTAACAACTTTTGCTCCGAGTTCGAGACATTTTTCGATGGCATATTGTGCTACGTTTCCGCTTCCTGATACGGTTACTGTTTTGCCTTTGAATGATGCTTTGCGTGTGCCCATCATTTCCTGAGCGAAATAAACGCAACCATATCCTGTTGCTTCAGGGCGAATTAAACTGCCGCCCCATTCCAATCCTTTACCGGTAAGTACTCCCGTAAATTCATTGCGCAACTTTTTATACATCCCAAAGAGGTATCCGATTTCTCGTCCGCCCACACCGATATCACCTGCAGGAACGTCGGTATTTGCACCGATATGACGGTTCAACTCCATCATAAAGCTTTGGCAGAAGCGCATTACTTCAGCATCGCTCTTTCCTTTAGGATCAAAATTCGATCCACCTTTTCCACCACCCATCGGTAGTGTCGTAAGGCTATTCTTGAATACCTGCTCAAAAGCGAGGAATTTCAGGATCGACAGGTTAACAGAAGGGTGAAAGCGCAATCCGCCCTTGTACGGTCCGATGGCACTGTTCATTTGAATGCGGTAACCGCGATTTACTTGCACATTGCCCTAGTCATCAACCCACGGTACGCGAAACATCATCACGCGCTCAGGTTCGGCTATGCGTTCCAGAATTTTTGCTTCCTTGTACTTGGGGTTGTCCTCTATAAATGGGATAACGGCCTCGGCAACTTCGAAAACTGCTTGTAAGAACTCTTTTTCTCCCGGGTTTCTGGATTCTACCAGGGTCATGAATGCTTTAACGTTCTTTTCCATAGGTTAAGTGGTTTTTTGTGGTGTGAAGCTAGGAGAAATCCTGATAGTTCCAAATGGATTAAATCACCTTTTTTAGTGACCTGTCACCTCAAAAGTTCCGAAACGGGGGGTAAATGGCCCTCCACACGCCAGTTTCCTTCCTCATGAGAGATATGACACCACACATGACTCACGCCATTGGTAACCCACAACCAGGGCACCTGTAGTGTCAGATTATATCGCGCAGCCTGGTCAACTGCTGCCTGTGAAAGTTTAATGTCTGATGCTTTGCACTCTACAATCAAAACAGGTTTTCCGGCGTGATTATACAATACAATATCGGTGCGACGAGTGAGAGTATTTACCGTTAGTTGCTTTTCGACGCTGATGAGTGATTTTGGAAAGCCGTGATCGGTGATGAGATAATGTATGATATGTTGCCTAACCCATTCTTCAGGAGTAAGGACAACATATTTTTTTCGAATGATATCATAGATGCGCCTGCCGCTTTCTGATTCCTGCACACGCAGATCATATGTGGAGAATTGCAATGACACCCTGTAAAATTAAGTTATTTTTGTGCCATGGACTATCGCGATCTGATCAATGATATAAAAGCCCGCAAATTCAAGCCCGTGTATTTATTGCATGGCGATGAGGCTTATTATATCGATAAGATCGCTGAATATATGGAGGATAATATTCTTCCTCCTGATCAAAAGGATTTCAATTTCAGTGTTTTTTATGGAAAGGATACGCATCCTCAAACAGTGATAGACACCAGCATGCGCTTTCCAATGTTTTCTGACTTTAATGTCGTTATGCTGAAAGAAGCACAAATGATGAAAGGAAAGGGAAACGAAATTGATAAGCTGGAAACTTATATTGAAAAGGCATCACCAACAACCATTTTAATCATCTGTTATAAAGAGGGCCGATTTGATGCGCGGAAACGCATGTTCAAACTCATTAAAGAGAAAGGTGTCATATTTGAGTCTGAAACGATCAAAGAATCTGAGCTTCCGATGTTCATTGAGTCATACCTCAAACGGAAAAAAGCTTCCATTGATTCAGCTGCTTTGCGGTTGTTAGTGCAATATCTTGGTGCAGATCTTGCCAAAATGTCGAATGAGCTCGATAAGCTTTGTATCAATCTTCCGGAAAGCGGAAGGATTTCTGTCGATCAGATTGAAAAAAATATAGGTATTAGCAAGGATTATAATGTATATGAATTGCAAAGTGCGTTGCTTACAAAAAACTTCGCTCTGGTTTATACAATAGTATCTTATATCAATGACAATCAAAAGGCTAATCCTTTTATTTTCACGATATCTAATATTCATGCGGCCTTTCAGCGCCTATATCATTATTTGCTTGGTGGTGAAGTGAGTGATTTTGATATGTACAAGGTTTATCAAATACACAGTTCGCAGAAGAATGAATATAAAGCTGCGCGCAGATTGTATACGGTGCAGCGCGTGGAAGAGATTTTTGAATTATTATTGGATTACGACCTCCGCTCAAAAGGACTAAACAACGGCGAAACCGAGCACGACGAATTATTGCGTGAAATGGTTTACAAAATCATGTCGTGAAAATTCCTGAATTAATTAAAGAGATGCAAGATAGGTGAGTGCCTGTTGTTTATCTGCATGCATGGCTTCAACCAAGGATGTGGCGGAATCAAATTTTTTATCCTTCCGCAAAAAATGCAAAAATTGAATGGTAATCGTTTCCCCATAAATGGATTCATTGAAGTCGAGAATATGTACTTCAACGCGCGATTCTGTTTTATTGAATGTTGGTCGGGTGCCAATGCTTAATAATCCAAAGTACTCTCCGGGATGTTGTTTCATCACTACACGCACCACATAAACGCCATTTGCCGGAATGAGTTTATAGCTGTCTTCAACAAATATATTAGCGGTTGGGAATCCGAGTGTTCTGCCGATCTGATCTCCCTTTACCACCGGACCGGTGAGGGCATAATTATAACCCAATAATTCATTGGCGGAATCAATAATACCTTCGAGTAAAAATGCACGAATTTTTGAAGAGCTTACCGTTAAAGAATCAATGATATGTGCCGGTAATTCTTCAACGTGTATGGCATAACCTCCGGCAATAGATTTTAATAAATGGATATCGCCTGTCCTGTTTTTGCCGAATTTATGATCATATCCGAAAACGATTACGGCAGGATGGAATTTTTCAATCAAAAAAGTACGCACATAATCTTCTGCGCTGATGTCAGAAAATTCTCTCGAAAAAGGAACCACAACCACAACATCAACTCCTCGCGCTTGTAACTTACTTAATTTTTCCTCCAGCGTATTGAGATGATACACCGGTGATCCCGGAGTAATAATTTGACGTGGATGCGGATAAAAAGTAATGATAACACTTTTGCCATTCCTTTTTTTAGCTTCTTCGGTAATGCGGTCTATAATTGCGCAATGCCCGTGATGCACGCCATCAAAGGTGCCTATGGTAACCACACATCCTGTTAGATCGGGCAGCGATTGTAAGTTTCTGATCACAAGCATGGCAGCAAAGGTAATTATTGTATGTTATTGCGACTGATGAAGATGTTGATTTGATTGTCGAAGGAAATCAATAACCGTATCTAAAGTATAGGCATTTTCGAGATGATAATTCCCGATTTTTGTTCTGCAAAGGGCTGATAAATATCCGCCACATCCTAAAAATTGTCCAACATCATGCGCCAAAGACCGGATGTAAGTCCCTTTGCTGCAATGCACCCGAAAGTCGATATGCGGATTGCGAAATGCGATAATTTCAAATTGGAATATTTCAATCGGACGCGGGCGCATTTTCATTTCTTCGCCTTCACGGGCATAAGTATAGGCAGGTTTACCTTGAATTTTAATGGAAGAATGCGCAGGGGGGAGTTGCATGAAAGCTCCGGTGAAATGTTGAGCAGCCTGTTGCACCAATAAATCAGTAATATGTTCAGTAATGGTTATTGATTCAACAGGAGTCTCCAGATCATAACTTGCAGTAACACCTCCTAAGGTGATGATGCCGGTATATTCCTTATCCAGATTTTGCGTTTCATCGGCGCGCTTAGTTGCCTTGCCTGTCAGCACAATAAGTAATCCGGATGCAAGTGGATCAAGGGTGCCTGCGTGACCAACTTTTAGTTTTTTATTACCGGTAAATGTTTTCAAAGGGCCGCGCAGTCTTGCAATAACATCGTGACTCGTCCATTGCAAGGGTTTATTCAATAAAAGAAATTTTCCTTCGGCTATTTCTTCCGGTGTGAACAACATGATCACAAAATTTGCATATCAACGCCTGCGGCAATTAAAATGAGGATAATTGCGCCTACAATTATTCGATAATAACCGAAAATTTTGAATCCATGTTTAGTAAGATATCCCACAAAACTCCTCATGGCAAGTATTGCTATAATAAATGCGATAACATTTCCAATAATAAATGCAGTCATATTATCGTGGTTGTTGAGTAGCAATTCATATGGATGCAATCCTTTATTTGCACCGCTTTCAATTTCATCCATCACCATTTTTTTAAACATAGCTCCTGCCATTGTGGGAATAGCAAGGAAAAACGAAAACTCTGCAGCGGCTTTGCGTGTCAATTTTTGCGTGAGTCCGCCAATAATTGTTGCTGCCGATCTGGATACACCGGGAATAACGGCTATGCATTGAAATACACCTATAGCAAATGCATTTTTATAAGGAATGTTTTCAGGATCGGTAATGTCATCGGCTTTGTCGGCACTAAATAATCTATCTATAAATACCAATACAATTCCACCAAGGATAAGTGCAATGGCTACGGCTACAACATTCTCCAGCAAACTATCTATCCAATCGCCCAACAGCACACCAACTACAACAGCCGGGATAAAGGCGACAAATAATTTAACATAGAAATTCACGGATCGCAAAAAACGTTTCCAATACAAAGCAAGTACCGAGAGTATTGCTCCAAATTGAACTGAAATGGTAAATGCCTTCGTAAAATCATCAGCTTCTATACCCATTAATGAGGAAGCAATGATCATATGACCCGTAGATGAAACGGGAAGAAATTCGGTGATGCCTTCAACAATGGCGAGGACCACCGCTTCGAAAATGGTCATGCTTATTATTTTTTAGACTTATGAAATACAGCGTAGATCTCGATAGCAAAACCGAGAATAACTACGATAGGCGCCACAACAATGCGACGGGTGCTGTATACTTCATCGGCATTGAACACATTTGGATCAGGGCTTTTTCCGCCACTCATTAAAATAAATCCAATAATGATTACTGCAAGACCGAACAGGATCAAATAATAATTCTGTTTCCCAAGCACCATCATTGGACCGGCGGGCGATGTGGTTTTAGGAGTTTCTTTTTTTGGCGATGTTGAGTTGTCCATATCCTGAAGTGTTGGATGATTAATAAAGTTCGTCGAGTTTCATTTTAATATATTTATGCACTGAACTTCTGGTGCTAAACCAGGTGATCAGCACACCTACAGCAAGTAACATCAACATGGTAAACATAAAGCCACGTTTGATGGTGGGATTGCTGAAGTCCCAATAATTATAATTATTGTGCACGTAAATTACACCGAGCATTAAAATAAATGCGGCGATAAAAGCAGATATCACACCATTAATAATGCTTCGGCGAACATAAGGTCCTGTTATAAATCCACGCGTTGCGCCAACCAATTGCATACTGCGCACCAAAAAACGATTCGAATACATGCTTAAACGTATTGTTTTATCGATAATGGCAATAGCAATGATGAGGAATAAAATTGATAAGCCTGCAATCACAAATCCGGCAACTTTCAAATCGGTATCTACACTTGAAATCAATGCCTCGTTCGCACGTGTTAATGTAATTTCCGGATATAATTGCAAGCGTTCGCGAAATGCATTTATAGAATCAACATTTACGGCAGCAGCATCCAGACTGATATCAATTGATGCCGGTAATGGATTTACATCTTCAAGAATTTCTCCGGGATCTTCATTGAATTTTTCTTTGAAGATATCCATCGCCGCTTCTTTGGAAATATAATGCGTGTCATGCACCGAAGGTTCCGCAGTGATGCGCTTTATCAATTTGTCGACATCGGTTTGTGTGAGACCATCCTTTAAATAAGCCGAAATAACGAGGTCTTCTTTGATATTTGCTTCTTCGTATTTGAAGCTGATCATCAGAATGCTCATTACACCCAACATCACTAATGCCAGTGCCGTAATCAGTATGGCGTTGACATAGTGGGTTTGCTTACGTTGCAGCGATTTCCCGGCCTGTTGACTCATCTGCTGCAAAAATACGTCTTTGACCTCATTCCGGCCTTTGTTCATCTACACTTGCATGTGGGTAACTGCAATCCATAGCCAATAACCCTCGAATAGCCCGAAAACACTAACTTTGAGGCATGGATTTAACGATTGGACTGATCAGTGAGATCGAGAAGAAATGGCAATCGGAGTGGCGAAAAAGTGATTTATACAAGGTTACCGAAGACCCTTCGCGCCCGAAATATTATGTGTTGGATATGTTCCCGTATCCCAGCGGAAGCGGATTGCACGTTGGTCATCCCCTCGGTTATGTAGCCAGTGATATTATCTCCAGATATAAGCGCTTAAAGGGTTTCAACGTATTGCACCCTATGGGATTCGATGCCTTCGGACTTCCCGCCGAGCAGTATGCCATTGAAACAGGTCAACATCCGGCAGTTACCACCGAGAAAAATATTGCCTATTTCCGCGAGCAGCTCGATCGCATGGGATTTTGTTACGATTGGAACAGGGGAGTGAAAACTTCTGACCCTTCCTATTACAAATGGACCCAATGGATCTTTATGCAGTTGTTCAAGCATTGGTACGATCCATTCCTGAATAAAGCGCAACCAATTGCAGATCTTGAACAAATGTTGGAAAAAGAGGGTAGTGCACGACTAATTGAAAAGGACATTTGTGATACACTTATAACTGCCGACCAATGGAAATCTATGTCGGGCGATGAGAAGCAGAAGTTTCTGATGAATTTCCGCCTGGCATTTTTAGATCATGCCGCCATTTGGTGGTGCGAAGCATTGGGAACAGTGTTGGCAAATGATGAAGTGAAAGATGGCGTTAGTGAACGTGGAGGTCATCCGGTGGAGAAAATCCGCATGCGTCAGTGGTTCCTGAGGATAACAGCTTATGCCGAACGCTTATTGTCAGGCCTGGAAACAGTTGATTTCAGCGATAGCATGAAAGAAATGCAACGCAACTGGATCGGTAAAAGTGAAGGAGCATTAGTTGATTTTAAGGTTGAAGGAAGTGATAATCAAATCCGCATTTTTACCACCCGTCCCGATACCATTTTCGGTGCAACATTTATGGTGTTGGCACCTGAACATGAACTTGTGCAACACATTTCTACGAACGATCAACAAGCAGAAATATCCAAGTATGTTACGTATGTAAAAAGTCGCAGCGACAGAGATCGCATGTCGGAGGTGAAAAAAGTAACGGGACAATTCACCGGTGCTTATGCGATACATCCTTTCACCGGAAATAAAATTCCGATTTATATTGCCGAATATGTGCTTGCAGGATATGGAACCGGCGCTATCATGGCAGTGCCTAGCAATGATGACAGAGATGCCGCATTTGCAGAGAAATTTAATTTGCCGATTATTCCTGTAGTCGACCAAAGTAATTTTCCCGGGGCAGCGCGTGAAGATAAGGTTGGGGTAATGATCAATTCAGAAATGCTGAACGGATTGCCGGTTACAGAAGCTATTTTGACAATGATTAATGCCATCGCAACAAAAGGTATTGGCAGAAGAAAAATTAATTTCCGCTTGCGCGATGCAGGGTTTTCTCGTCAGCGATATTGGGGTGAACCATTTCCGGTTTATTATATCAACGATATCCCTTATTTGCTCGATGAAAGTGAGTTGCCTGTAATATTGCCACAAGTAGAAAGTTATAAACCTGCCGGTGCGGCACAGTCGCCATTAAGTGGTGTTACCGATTGGGTGAATTTACCCAACGGTGCAAGACGAGAAACGGATACCATGCCCGGTTA
>JAIBBA010000052.1 GCA_019694895.1 Chitinophagales bacterium | reverse complement strand
GCAATTTCAGGGAAGCAATAAGTACATCCCGGAATATTACCGTAATCAATTGCTTCCGGATGATGTCCTGCAATCGCTTCAACACATGTAATACCTTCTGCGCTGGCAACGTGTGCTAATGCCGGTCCGGGAGTGACATCACCAATAGCATAATATCCCTCGATATTGGTGCGATAATATTTATCAACCACGATCTTGCCTTTTTCAGTTTTAATACCTACTTGTTCAAGACCAATATTTTCAATGTTGGCAACAACGCCTGCAGCACTCAATACGATATCGCATTCGAGCGTCTCAACACCTTTCGCAGTTTTCACTTGTACTTTGCAACCTGCCCCTGAAGTATCCACAGATTCAACAGCAGAGCTTGTCATGATATTGATGCCGTTCTTTTTAAACTGACGTGCCAATTCTTTAGACACTTCTTCATCCTCAACAGGCACCAGGCGATCCATAAATTCCACGATGGTCACTTCAGTGCCAATGGAATGATAGAAATAAGCAAATTCAACACCAATGGCACCTGCACCAACTATCACCATTTTCTTAGGTTGAAGCGGAAGTGTCATTGCTTCGCGATAACCAATGATCTTTTTGCCATCCTGTTTCATAGTTGGCAGATCCTTACTGCGCGCACCTGTTGCAATGATAATATGCTTAGCGGTGATGGTAGATTTAGTGCCATCAGCCTTTGTAACTTCAACAGATTTACCTGCTTTAACAACGCCGTTTCCTTCAATCACCTCAATTTTATTCTTCTTCATCAGGAACTGAACGCCTTTGCTCATGCCGCCTGCTACGTCGCGACTGCGTTTTACCATCGCCCCAAAATCGGCTTTAGCGTCGGAAACAGTGATGCCATAGTCGGCCGCATGCTTCATGTAATCGAATACCTGGGCGCTTTTCAGGAGGGCTTTGGTAGGTATACAACCCCAGTTCAAACAGATACCTCCAAGCTCGGCACGCTCCACAATTGCTGTTTTCAGGCCTAATTGTGATGCTCTGATGGCGGTTACATATCCTCCGGGGCCACTGCCCAATATTATTACATCGTAGTTCATAAAAGTCGATTTGCGGGTGCAAAGATACGGTACGTGGTGGGAAAGGACAATGCGAAAGCCATGCCTCCCTCTAAGGGCTGTTTAAGATGAACCATATTTGTTGTATATTTAAATTATGAAAACACTTTTAATCCTTCTATTGGCAGGTATCCAGGTTCAGGTATTTGCCCAATTCGAAGAATTTTGGCCCATCAACAGCGAAGGCTGGATCACTGAATATAATGCCAATGGTCCGCCACAAGCAAATTATCGGTTTTATGTTGAAGAAGATACACTCATAGGCGACTATACATATAAGGTGCTGATGCGCGATAGGATTAATCCTTATACTGCATCTACCACTACGAAGTTGTTTGCATATTTCAGAGAGGAGGATGGTGTAATTACCTATTACGATGAAACAACAGGTGGTGAATGGAGTTATTTCGATCAAAATGCAACAATCGGCGATACTATTAAAACGATCATCCACCCGGATCAACAAATGGATGGTTGCGATGAATACAGAACGTATGTTGTCGACAGTCTTTCAGATACTACCATATCAGGTACATTGCTGAAGGTGTTTTTCCTAAAAGCCGCACCGTTTAGTTGTTATGATGAATATGCCTTTTTTTGGGAATCGGGAAAATTTATTGAGTCGATAGGATTTTTAGCTTACCCTACGCCATATCTTAATGCGGGCGCATTTGATGGCGATTTTCCGGGTATGCTGAAATGTTATGAAAATGACCAGTTGGGTTTGGTGCAATTCATTACAGAACCTTGCGATTTTCTGGAGACAGGAATAGTGCAAGCATCTCTTCCGGAGTTTAACGTGTTCCCGAATCCGGCTAACGCTGTGGTGCAGATTGATTGTGGATTAAAGGAGGTGGATAGATATTCTTTAATGAACGCCCTGGGACAACCTATGTATTCCTGCGAAGTGCAAAATAACATTCGACTTATTACTGTTGATGTATCAACTATTCCCGAAGGCATATATTTCCTTCAAATGCATTTTACTGATGGCAGTATTGGAAAATCAGCATTTGTCAGAAATTAATAATTAGATCGACCTACATTTATTGACAGCCTCATTCCACTGAAAATAAAGATCATCAGCGGAGGTCAAACTAATTAGAGGTTGGTAGATGGTTTCGTTTTGTTTATTGGACTGTGATAATATGGCCTGATGATAAGCAGCCAGCATTGCCGCACCCAGTGCTGTGGATTCTAAATAGGCTGGACGAAACACTGTTGTTTGCAGAATATCACTCTGAAATTGCATCAACCAATTATTTGTGGTTGCACCGCCATCAACGCGTAATGAATTTATCGGAATTCCCGTGTCGCGCTGCATGGCATCTAATACATCGCGCGTTTGATATGCGATAGCCTCCAATGCAGCACGTGCAATATGTGCTTTACCGGTACCTCTCGTCAATCCTGTGATAGTTCCTCGTGCATACATGTCCCAATGTGGCGCACCTAATCCTGTAAATGCAGGAACAAAGTAGACTCCATCATTTCCCTGAATCGACCTGGCAAGATCTTCTGATTCAGCACTACTCGAAATAATTTGCAAGCTATCTCGCAACCACTGAATAACAGCGCCGGCATTAAAAACACTTCCTTCTAAAGCATAGGTAATTTTGCCATCAAGTCCCCATGCTATGGTGGTGAGCAATCCGCTTTTACTTAAAGCAAATTGTTCGCCAATATTCATCAACATAAAACAACCCGTGCCATAAGTATTCTTCACCATACCCGGTTGCACACATTGCTGACCAAATAATGCAGCCTGCTGATCTCCTGCTACGCCGCGAATAGGAATTTGATGTCCGTGCAAAATCGTATACCCAAAATCATCATGCGACATTTTTACTGACGGCAACATCGAAGCTGGGATATCCAAAAAAGATAACAATTTTGCATCCCATTGCATGCTGCGAATATTGAACAACATCGTCCGCGATGCATTGGTAACATCAGTTGCATGCACACGGCCTTCGGTGAGTTTCCAAATAAGCCAACTATCGATAGTCCCGCATAACAACTCGCCTTTATTCGCCTTGTCTCTCGCCCCTGATACATGATCGAGGATCCACTTGATTTTAGTTCCGGAGAAATATGCATCAATAACCAATCCTGTATTTTCACGGATATATTGTTCGTGTCCCTGTTGCTTTAATTGCTCGCATATCTCTGCCGTACGGCGATCCTGCCATACTATTGCATTGTGAATAGGAACTCCGGTGTGTTTATCCCAAACTACTACTGTCTCGCGTTGATTTGAAATGCCAATCGCTGAAACTGCATTCAAATCTCTTCGCTGTAATACATTTAAAATTGTTTCCCGCTGACTCGTCCATATTTCCTCTGCATCATGTTCAACATATCCCGGCTGAGGAAAATATTGTTTGAATTCCTGTTGCGACTTAGCAAGTTCACGAAATTCTCCATCAAACAAAATACTTCGTGAGCTCGTAGTTCCCTGATCAATTGCTAATATGAATTGCATTTCTTTGCGGCTTTATTCCTCTGCGTCTTTGCGCCTCTGCGTGAAAATTGGGCGAGCGAGTGTGAATAATGTCAAGGACAACTCAACGTATCCAATATCCCCTCATACTCATCAACCACCGTTGGCGTTGCACAATCATTGTCAAGGTAGCTATGCATAGCATCGATGTAGGCTTCGCAATTGGCAGTTGATGAATTCCAATCCTGTGCTGCTTCGCTCACTTGTATAAGGATTTCTCCACATGCTATTGTTTTGTCATCGCAGGAAAAGAAACACGCTGCCGTTAATAATGCGAAGGTGATGATGTATAGATTTTTCATGTTGAAGTTTTATTAAAGGTTACAGTCTGTTTTTATTTTTTCTTCCGTTGGAATATTTGTAAGTTGATATGCGCTCAATGCTAATGCTATAAATAAGTAAATATTTGCCAATTGTATCTGAAGCACAACAACAGCAAATAGTGTAACACCTTCGATAATGGCAAGTTTAATAATCAGCAGCGACTTCCATGCATTTAACTTGGCTGCGGTGTCAGTCATTTCCTGTATTGCAGGTAGTCTTTTCTTGTATAGCATGGTAGAAGCTATAATGGCGCCAACCGACATGATGACCACAATAAAGAAAAATGGATCATTTGCTACAGTAAGCGGTTTTTCTTGTCCCGATTGCGTAAATAAAATGACACCTAAAAACATTAATGGCGCCAAAAATATTCCGATAAACAAAATTCTTACCGTATTTAGAAATTTATTATCCATGTAATTATTGCTTTTCTATAAATTGAACAATCGTTTCAAAAACTTGCTCTTTAACAGATTCATTATGTAATTCATGATAACAACCATCAAAAAGCTTATGTGTAATCAGGTCCGGACGCATTTCAGCAAATGATTTGGAGGCAATAGAACTCGTAATTTTATCCTCCGAACCATGCAAAATGAGCATTGGTGTTTTTAAATGTGATGCCTTATCAGGAATTTGTAAACCTGCTTGCAAAGTTTCAAAAAATGCACTGGCTGTTATTTTTCCATGCACCAAGGGATCGTTGACATAGTCAGAAACTACTTGCTTATCGTGCGAAAGGAAATCGGCATTTAATCCTGTTGGTTGCGATAAGGCCGGATAAATTGATTTCATCATTTTTCCCAATCCCACCTTCCACGCCGGCGGTTCAAATGCCAGTCGGATCCAAGGCGAAGATGCGATATATGCTTTCACCTTGTCAGTGCCTCGAAGTGCATGATTGATAACAACATTTCCTCCCATACTTTGGCCATACAGAAATACCGGAAGCCCAGGACTTGCCTTTAATGCTAAATCTATCAAAGCGTCAACTGTTTCTAGATACTCCTCGAAATGCAGCATATGTCCGCGTTTGCCGCCTGATTTACCATGCCCTATCAGGTCTGCAGCATACACGGCAAAACCTTTTTCCACCATATAAGCAGCCATATGCGTGAACCTCGAACTGTGATCACTTTGCCCATGGATTATGCAATAAATGGCCTTTGGAGTAGTGTCGGGAAGCCAGCTTTGGGCAAAAATTTCCTGGCCTGCAGCCTGCTTCCAATGATAGGTCTGATAATTCATAACGGTCGAAAATACGAATTAAATCGAAGTTAAGTGCCGACCAACATATTGCACGGAGGCGTATCTTCACACCATGAAAAAGTTTAAACCCTTTTTGAAAGTCGCTGCCTGGATCATCGGAGGCATTGTTTTATACTTGGTTGGCGTTATCCTGTATGGCACCATCACTGAATATAAACCCGAACCGGAAACTTCAGAAGTTGTGGAAATTAAAGGTAAAGCAACCGCTTCTGAGAAGATGGATTCAGTATTAAATCTGATGACATGGAATATCGGATATGGCGGACTGGGAAAAGAAATGGATTTTTTCTATGATGGCGGCAAGGCAGTGCGTGCACCTCGTGAAATTTGGGATAAAGATTTTAAAGGAATTTGCGAATTAATGACGGCAAACGATAGTATCGATTTCTTTTTGATTCAGGAGATAGATCGCGATTCTCGAAGAAGTTATGAGGTAGATATGTATCGCGAGGTCAATCATATCCTGAAAGGATATAGTGCATCATTCGGATTAAATTACGATGTCAACTTTGTACCTGTTCCATATACACATCCTATGGGAAAAGTGTATGGCGGAGTTGCTACCTACAGTAAGTATCAACCTGCTGAAGCATTACGCTATCAATATCCCGGACATTTTCCATGGCCGACAAGAATTTTCTTTCTCGACAGATGTTTTTTGGAACAACGCTATCCATTAGCCAATGGGAAAGAATTAGTATTATTGAATACACATAACTCGGCATACGATGAATCCGGAGAAATTAAAGATGGTGAAATGCAATATCTCAGAAAATTTGTGGATGCTGAATATGCAAAAGGTAATTATGTAATTGTTGGAGGCGATTGGAATCAGTGTCCGCCGAATTTCAAAAATGACAAATTCAAACCAAAATCGGGTTATGATGGATTTATGCCGCCAAGTATGTCATTCGATTATGCCTCGGAAGGTTGGATCTGGCCTTATGATCCGGATGCTCCAACAAACCGACATCTGGAAACACCTTTGGATGATAAAACTTTCAGAACACTGATAGACTTCTTTTTAATTTCACCGAATGTTGAACTGCTTAAAATTAAAACCATCAACAACGGATTTGATTTCTCCGATCATCAACCGGTTGTGATGCAGGTGAGGTTGAGGTGAGTGGGTGAGTGGGTCAGTGGGTGAGTGAGCTTGCCTCGCCATTGGCGGGTGGGTCAGTGGGTGAATGAGAATAAAAAGGATTAATCAATAAAGAATAAGTAACTTATCCTTCAAATCTTCAAACCTTCAAATCTTCAAACCTTCGAATCTTCAAAACCTTCAAATCTTCAAACCTTCGAATCTTCAAACCTTCGAATCTTCGAACCTTCAAACCTTCAAACCTTCAAACCTTCGAATCTTCAAACCTTCGAATCTTCAAATCCTCTACATACCCCCTTTTTCCTAATCACTTAACCCTGTTCAACCCCATCGCCTTCAACATCCAGGTTGGAAGTGATTCTTCAGGGTTGCGCTTTTTGAGGTTAAGATACCAGCCGAATTTTTTTAGGATAGGCACCTTATGTGTTTCTACAAATTCTATCAGTGCGCCATCAGGATCTTCGATGTAAGAAAAATGTCCTGCAGCTTCACCCATATCAAAATGATTCCCCGAATCAACAGTAAATGGATGTCCTATTGATTCGCAAAGCGTTTTCATTTTATCCATGCCCTGAATATCAAAGCACAGGTGAATAAATCCCAGATCACCCCAGAATCTGTCTTTGAAAATTTTATTCGGAATGCGATCGTAAACTTTTACAAGTTCGATAGTGCCATTTCCCAGCAATTTGCTGAATGGTCCTCGACGATCTTCTGATTGAGCCAATAATACCCGACGAGAACGCACATTACCGCCATCTAAAACAGCAGTATCTGAAAAATTATCTTCTTTGTCGTAAATAATTTTATCGAAACCGAGTATATCGCCATAGAATTTGATAGATCGCTCAATATCACTCACGCCCATCACGGCTCCATAACTGCCTCCGGTAGAAAATTTTGTTTTACCAAACCAATCATCGCCCTTAACCACTTCAAATACATTTCCATACAGATCCTTCAAATAAAAATGAGGATTGCCTGCAGGATCATTGGTGACATCCCCCAACAAATTAATTCCGCGATTTTTCAGGAAATTGTAAGTAGCCTGCACATCGCGACTTTTCATTTTACATGCATAAATTCCCAGATCGCCATACTGCACTTGAAATGCCGGTGCTACGGGTTTTCGTGATGTGTATTGCCATATCTCAAAACCTCCGCCACCGTTCATATTAATGGCCAATACAGCGTGACGTTTATGAGGCATTCCACCGGTGTATGGCAACATTAAATTCGCTTCTGCAGCTTCTTCGAAAATTTTCACATCCATACCGAAGTTCTCGCGATACCATCGCCATGCTTCATGCACATATGGATTGCCAATACCTACTTGTTGAATTCCTGAAATAATGGGTTTATCTGACATAACAACTGAATTCTGATCGATTATTTTGTTTTAACTCTGGTAATGAGATAATAATATAAACCGGGAATAAATCGGCGGAAATAAGTCATTAGAATTTCTTTCCCTCCGATTAATATTTCCTTTTTATTTTTCTCCATGCCACGTATCATCTGCTGCACACATTTTTCTACCGGCATGCCTTTTTCTTGTCCGGGATCCATCACGCCTTGAGGATTGCCATCACCCAACACCGCATTTACGCTGATATTGGTATGAATAAATCCCGGTACCATAATATGTATATTTATGGGTTGCTTAGCGATTTTTAATTCAGCCCGCAAGGCATCGAAATAACCAATAATGGCATGTTTACTTGCGCAATAGGTAGTTCTGTTCGGCACACCAATTTTTCCGGCAACACTACTCAGCAACACGATACGTCCTTCACCTCGTGCAATCATTCCCGGCAATAGCGCTCTCGTAATAGTAACTACTGATGTGAAATTAATTTGCATGATACGCGCTTCAGCATCGGGAACAGTGTTCAGCATGCTATCACGCTGACTGATGCCTCCGCTATGAATGATCACATCGATGCGACCGTGTATGGCTTCTGCGCGTTTAGCCATTTCAGGAAGAGCATTGTTATCGGATAAATCAAGTGATAAAATGTCAACGCAATTGGTATGCACCAAACATTGTTCTCTCACGCGCTCTAATTCAAGTGTGCGGCGAGCAGAAAGAATGAGATAGGCTTTTTTCGTTGCAAGTTGATACGCCAGTTCCTCGCCAATTCCTGAAGAAGCGCCGGTGATCCATATTACCTTGCCTGCAAACATGGCGGCAAAGATACTTAACGCCCCTTAGGATGTTTAATCATGCGGTGATAAGTATTGCGGATGGTAAGCGGACAAAACAGTCCGGTCAAATACATGCTCATGGCAACGGCATTTGCGATATTCACTTTTAACCAACTATTTTCATCGTACTTCCTCGCGGAAACCATCGCCTCATCGCGCAGCACTTCAAAGCGATGTCCTTTGCTGATACGTCTGACCATGTCATAATCCTCCATCACGATATAAGATTCATCAAATCCACCCAATGCAGAAAATATGTCCTTTTTGATGAAAAGCGTCTGGTCACCGCCTCGAAAAAGCAAACCCCCGAAGCGATTGAAAAAGCTGTTGAATTGTAACATGCGCTTATTGCTGTCGAAGCGGTATCGAAAACAACCGGCGTCTACCCCTTTGTTTAAGGCATTGCGGATGAAGGAGCTGAAATTGGCGGGGGGAAGGCAATCTGCATGCACAAAGAAAAGTATCGTTCCTTTTGCAAATCGTGCTGCAAAGTTCATTTGCTGAGCTCGCCCTCTTTCCGGACTCTGCAGCACACTGACAGGAAAGTTTGATGCAATACTAGTTGTATCATCGGTCGACCCTCCATCTGCAACAATTATTTCAAATGGCATGTCATAGGTCTGTTTGAGCAGAAATTCTAAGGTATTGCCGATGAATCTTGCTTCGTTGAAAGTTGGAATGATGATGCTTAAAAACATTTATAATCTTTTGGCCATCACATAATCATCCTGCAGGTCGTCGCCAAGTTGAAAAGTGGTGGTGCCAATGATCTCAAAACCCTGATGTATGTAAATGTTCACAGCTTTTGGATTTTTCTGCCAAACTGCCAGCCAGATCACCTTGCAATTATTGGCTTTGGCATGCTCAAAAGCTGACTGCATCAAAGCTGCACCCACTTTCCGACCCTGGAAACCGGCATCTACATAGTAACGCGACACCTCCATGGCAGGATTTTCGCTTACATACGAAGAAACACCTTGACTTAGTTTTATGTATCCAACACCTGAATCACCTGAAAAAGCAATGAAGAATGAAACAGCTTCGTCACCCAATTCAGCTTCTAAAGCATTGATATTGAAGTTTTTAGAAATATAATCAGTCATGTTTTCGGGAGTGTTGAAAGCCTGATACGTATCAAAAAAGGTTTTAGCACCCAGTTTTGCGAGTAAAGGGGCATCTGCGGATGAGGCAAGACGAATAGAAATGGGCTCCTGATGGGGCATGACAGGGCAATTTTAACGATTCGCCCTCAAAAAGTGCCGACTCGTCGAAAAATTTAGTTAAAAAGTATTGGATGCCTGTAACTTTGTAACCGGTTCATACGTCATAGCGTTAAATTGCGTTAAAGACGCATGAGAAACATTAAAACTCATTAATTTCACGGTGCAAGAGGCACCACGAAAAACACGAATATGCGAAAACTCCTTACCATACTGTTCGCGTTGGTTCTTTCAGGACACTTTGCTTCCGCAGCTACTGCCGACGGAGAGGACCTCATTCGTAAAGCAACTGCCGTTATTGATGAAACGGTGCAACATTACGCCGCCAAAGAGTGTGAAAAGAAAGTTTCAGTAAGCACAATTCTACCCGATCCTGATAAACAAAACGTGATCATTACCTTTACCATTGATGAGTTGAACCGCATTCATGTTGTGGAAATCCAGGGTGGTTACGCATATCTTACCCATTATATTAAATCATCGCTCGAAGGGCAGACCATTAAATCTGAGCATGCCATTCCCGGTATTAATTACATGATGGCTATTAAGCTTCCTGCTTCTGCCTGATTGCGATATTGGTATTTTCCGGTTGTTTTTTACCTTGTTTTTTTATTGAAGTCAAAACTGCATGACCGGTTGCTCATCGCATTTGCCATTATCAGCGCCTGTTGATATTTCAAAAGGCTTGTTACCCTGATTCAGCCTGTAATCTGCGGCAATATTGCTATTTTTGAACAAGCATTTCTTTCAGCAAGACATTTGCATATAGTATATTATTGATTAATGTTTGCTGAAAACTTGTGTTGTTTAAAATTCAAAGGCATAACAATAAATATTTAATGAAGCTCATTAGTATCTCGTGTAATTTTTTTGCTCTGATGTTTTTGATGCAGGCAATGAATCTGCACGCTCAAAATCCTTCCTGGTCGGCATCGGAAATTCAACTGGAAATTGAAAAATTAACTTCATCACATTCGGTGCTTTATATTGCTGCGCATCCGGATGATGAAAATACCAGACTGATTACCTGGTTGGCGAATGAGAAAACAGTTCGCACAGGTTATTTATCATTGACAAGAGGTGATGGAGGTCAAAATCTGGTAGGCGAGGAACAGGGAGCATATCTCGGGGTCATTCGCACCCAGGAATTACTTGCTGCTCGAAGAATGGATGGTGGCGAACAATTTTTTACGCGTGCAGTAGATTTTGGATATAGCAAAAGTGCATCAGAAACTTTTACCAAATGGCCACATGATAGTTTATTAGCCGATGTAGTTTGGGTGATTCGCAATTTTCAACCCGATGTGATCATCACCAGATTCCCAACCGACGAACGCGCAGGTCACGGTCACCACACAGCCTCTGCCATGCTTGCGGAAGAAGCTTTTGATGCGGCTGCTGATCCAACAAAATTTCCTGACCAATTGAAATATGTTTCAGTATGGCAGGCAAAGCGATTATTTTGGAATAATTCTACTTGGTGGGATAAGCAATTGCCTGAAAAAATTGCGAAAGCAGATCCTACACTTGCTGTGATAGATGTGGGGGGGTATAATGCCTTCTTAGGAAAAAGCTATGGTGAAATTGCTGCTGAAAGTCGCACCAATCACAAGAGCCAAGGTTTCGGTAGTGCACCGACACGCGGAGAACAAAAAGAATATCTCGAATTGAAAAAAGGCGAGGCTTTTTCGAATAATGATATTTTTTCCGGATTACCTATTGATTGGTCTGTATATGAAAATAAGGTTTCGGCATTAGCATTAGCTTCATCAGCCTTTCAAAATTTTGATGCCAAGCATCCTGATCGTTCGATACCAATATTGATAGATTACATTAAAACTCTTGAGACGTTTCCGCAAGATCCCATCGTAATAAGACGGATTCAGCAAGCACAGCAAATTATCGGAGCATGTATTGGATTATTTTTAGAGCCTGCAGCAACCACAGAAAAAGTGGCAGCCGGTGAATCACTTACCATTGTAAGCACTGCCGTAAAGCGTCTTGATTATCCTATTACATTAGAGTCGATTGAAATATTGGGAAAAACTTACAAAGAGGGTGAAATATTACCTACCAATATTAATCAAATCGACACGATCATATTTGAAGTTCCCGAAGGCATCACCTCCTCGCCTTATTGGCTGGAGAATGATTATAATACCTTATTTGATGTCAGAGATCGAAGCCTCATTGGTAAAGCAGAAAATGATCCTGCTATTTCTGTGATCTATCATGTGAAGATTGGTGACCGTTCTTTTGCCTTCAAGCGCGGAGTGATCTATAAGGAAACAGATGCTGTTAAAGGTGAGATTATTCAACCATTGACTGTTCTGCCAAAGGCGCTGATTCGTGCCAATAAATCGCTGTTGATGTTCAGAGATAATGAACCTCTGTTTGTAGATGTAATTGTGGAGTCGAACATTAAAGACCTTGATGGTTTTGTGTTTGTAAGTAATGACGAGGGATTTATTGTAAGCGGGGGACGTGAGATTCGTACATTGCAGGCCGGTCAGACAATTGCGGTACAATTTTCTATTCAAGCACCAACTAACAGCAAGGTAGAAACAGGCAATTTAAAATTGTATTTTATCCCGGGCAAAAATGCAAAGGCAATATATGATTCCTTGATACATTCCGGCGTTTACCATGCAGTTGAGAATTATATTGTAGGCAGTAAAAAAGGCGTTTATCGCGATTTGCAAACAATCAGCTACGATCATATTCCAATCCAACAGATTTTGGAGCATGCTGAAGTGCGCATGGTACGCATTCAATCGCCTGTGCCAACATTCCCCGTTGCATATATTGAAGGAGCCGGCGACAAGGTGGATGAAAGTTTGCGTGCATTTGGCGTGCAGGTCACTACAATAAATCCTGAAGACATTACACAGGCATTATTGCAACAATTTCCTGTTGTAATTATTGGCGTGAGGGCATATAATACCTCCAAAGCGATGGCTGAAAAGCAGGCATTGTTAATGGATTATGTACAAGCCGGAGGAACTTTGATAACGCAGTATTCTACTAATTGGGATTCATACGTTGATCAACTCGGACCATATCCATTTAAGCTTACACGCAACAGGGTTACAGATGAACAATCTCCGGTGAGTTTTTTATTGCCTGATAATCCGGCATTGAATACACCTAATAAGATTACTGAAAATGATTTTAAAGGATGGGTACAGGAGCGAGGAATATATTTTGTTGGAGAGGCTGATTCATCTTATGCATTTCCACTGGGCTTAACTGATCCCGGAGAGAAGGAGCAAAACGGAGCGCTTATGGTTGCTCACTATGGCAATGGTGTGTTCATTTATACAGGACTGGTATTTTTCCGCGAACTTCCTGCAGGTGTTCCGGGAGCCTATCGCTTATTTGTGAACCTGATGAGTATGCGTGGAAAATCTCAACCTAAATGACACCCGAAGAAAAACCATTTTTCTGGAAGGCATTATATATCACTGTAGTCATTGTGCTACTGGTGGAAATATTTATTTTTTATAGCCTCAGTCAATTATTCCCATGAGTACTATCGACTGGTTGGTGATGTTCGGGACACTGTTGTTGATAGCAGTGTATGGTATCTATCGCACGCGACAAATTCATACTGCAGAAACCTATTTGCGTGGCGATAATGAAAAAAGATGGTGGGAGATAGGACTTAGTGTAATGGCTACGCAAGCGAGTGCCATCACATTTCTTTCTGTTCCGGGACAAGCTTATGATAATGGTTTAGGTTTTATTCAATTTTATCTCGGGCTTCCACTCGCCATGATTGTGATATCCGTATTTTTTATACCGATATTTTATCGATTAAAAGTATATACTGCTTATGAATTTCTTGAAAACAGGTTTGATGTAAAATCCAGAACGTTAACGGCTGTGTTGTTTCTTGTGCAGCGAGCATTTTCTACAGGTATCACCATTTATGCGCCATCTATCATTCTTTCGCAATTGTTGGGATGGCCTTTGACCTCAACCGTTATTTTTATTGGTGGAATTGTTACCCTTTATATTTTAAGTGGCGGAAATAAGGCAGTTACCGTTACCCATAAACAACAAATGCTTGTGATTTATGCGGGTATGTTTACTGCCTTTGGATTTTTGGTATATTACATTACGCGTGATATAAATTTAGGTGAAGGAATTAGCCTTGCCGGTTATATGGGCAAGATGCATGTCATTACAACAGGCAGCGAATCAGGTCATTTTGATTGGAGCGACAGGTATAATATTGTTTCGGGATTAATAGGTGGTTTATTTCTTCAACTAAGTTATTTCGGCACCGATCAAAGTCAGGTGGGGCGATACATTGGAGGTGCATCGGTACGCGAGAGCAGACTTGGATTACTGTTTAACGGGCTCGTGAAAATTCCGGTGCAGTTTTTTATTTTATTTATCGGCTTATTGGTTTTTACGTTTTATCAACTCAATACGCCACCTGTTTATTTTAATGATGTGGCATATCAAAAGGCATTGCATTCGGATTATGGTCCGCAGCTTGAAAAACTGGCAAGTGACTATCAACTTGCTTCTGAACTGCAACAATCAAATGCGCGTCAGACTGTAAATAGGAAGGAGCAAACGATATATGAATATCAGGAATCCGGTCGCAAAGCTGATAGTATTCGACTCGAAGTGCAGAAAATTGTTGAAAAGGTGGAGCCTTCTACGCAAGATGACCATGATTATATTTTCATGCGATTTGTGATGGATCACCTTCCGGTTGGTGTAATAGGATTATTGTTTGCAGTTATTTTTTGTGCCAGTATGAGTTCAACTGCTTCGGCTTTAAATGGGCTGTCTACTACTTTTTCGGTGGATATTTATAAAAGATTTATGTTTAAAAATGCTACAGGTAAACAACATTTGCAAGCCAGTAAAATGCTCACTGCAGCATTTGGAATTTTAGCAATAATGTTCGCACTCATCGTATCTATGTTCGACAATCTTATTGAGGCGGTTAATATCCTTGGTAGTCTGTTTTATGGCACTATCCTTGGCATTTTTCTCACAGCGTTTTTATTAAAACGAGTAGGCGGAAATGCGGTGTTCGTTGCAGCCGTTATCAGCGAATTGGTGATATTGTATATTGACTTCAGCACCAGATATCATTGGAATACGCCTACCATTCAAATCGGTTACCTTTGGTATAATGTAATAGGTTGTTTGCTGGTGATGGGAATTTCATTGGTACTCAGTTTTATCTTACCGAAGTATGAAATTATTTCTGAAGGAATTGATTTGCCGGAGTAATAATAGAGTAATTTGTAAGCCAAGCCTTAATGCCGATGCCTTTTGGTTTGTGCATTGTATGTTGATGCAAATCAAAAATCGTTAAATGGCGGCCTAAAAATCGGTAATTTTGCAGCATGAGGCAATACCACGCATTACTTCAGCGTATTCTGGATGAGGGGACAAGGAAATCAGACCGTACCGGTACCGGCACCGTGAGCATTTTCGGCCACCAGATGCGTTTCGATCTTCAGGAAGGGTTTCCACTGGTAACTACCAAAAAACTGCACCTGCGCAGTATTATCCATGAATTGCTGTGGTTTTTAAAAGGCGATGGCAATATTGCTTATCTGAAGGAAAATGGCGTAAGCATATGGGATGAATGGGCCGATGAACATGGTAACCTCGGTCCTGTTTATGGTGTTCAGTGGCGTAGCTGGCCTACTGCTGATGGCCGCCATATCGATCAGATCAGTAACCTCATCAACCAAATAAAAAAGAGTCCCGATTCACGAAGATTGATTGTTAGTGCCTGGAATGTCGCCGATATAGAAAATATGGCATTGCCCCCTTGCCATTGTATGTTCCAATTTTATGTTGCCGATGGTAAATTGAGTTGTCAGTTATATCAGCGTTCGGCAGATACGTTTTTAGGTGTACCTTTTAATATTGCCAGTTATGCTTTGTTGACGATGATGGTAGCTCAGGTATGTGATTTGCAATACGGCGAGTTCATTCATACTTTCGGCGACGCGCATTTATATAATGATCATATTGAACAGGCAAAATTGCAATTATCGAGAGAGCCACGTGTACTGCCGCAAATGAAAATTAATCCTGATGTGAAAGATATTTTCGGATTCAAATTTGAAGATTTTGAATTGGTGAATTATGATCCACATCCGCATATCAAAGCAAAAGTGAGCGTTTAAAAAAGTATCATGCCTTTATTTTCCATTATTGTAGCTGCCTCCGAAAATGAGGTCATTGGCATGCAAGGCGATATGCCATGGTTAAAGCTTACCTCCGATCTGAAATACTTCAAAGAGAAAACTTCCGGCCATTGGTGTATTCTTGGTCGCAAAACGTATAATGCCCTCGGCAATAAAGTGCTTCCTAATCGAAAATTCATCATCGTTACCCGCGACAGGAATTTCAAGTCAGATGACAGCATCGTAGTGCATGATCTGAATGAAGCAAGGCATCACCCTTTGATTCAACAGGAGGAAGAAGTGTTTATCCTTGGAGGCGGTGATATCTATCGCCAGGCAATGTCGTTTGTAGATAGGATATATTTAACCCGCATTCATGCAAGTTTTGAAGGTGATACCTATTTTGCCACCCCCGGCGAAGGGTTTCATCTGGCCTCAAAAGATGTAAGAACGATAGATGAAAAAAATCCTTATGATCACGATTTTCTTGTCTATGAGAAAAATTAGATAATTTCATCGCCGCAATGAACAATAACCAGCGGCGTACTACCATCTTCAACCTTACCGTGCTCGTAGCAGCATTGGGTTACTTTGTTGATATTTATGACCTACAGCTCTTTAATCTGGTAAGTAAAACCAGTCTTAAGGGAATTGGCATTACTGATCCTTCTCTGGTTGATTATTGGGATGTGCGATTATTCAATGTGCAAATGATAGGCATGTTGGTTGGCGGTATCATCTGGGGCATTATGGGCGATCTTAAGGGAAGAAAATCAATTCTTTTCGGAAGTATTTTATTGTATTCGGCAGCAAATATTTTAAACGGATTTGTCGACAATACTACGCAATATCAAGTCGTTCGTTTTTTTGCAGGGTTAGGCCTTGCGGGTGAATTGGGAGCGGCCATTACACTTGTTGCGGAAATCATGAGTAAAGAGCACAGAGGTTATGGAACCATGTTGATTGTGAGTGTTGGTGCATTAGGAGCAGTAGCCGCATTTTTTATTACCTCTCATGTCGATTGGCGTGTATCTTATTATATTGGCGGCGGACTTGGTTTGGCATTGCTGTTGCTGCGATTCGGTACATTCGAAAGTACGATGTTTGATGAGGTGAAACAACAGAATGTAGCACGAGGTCAATTCCTCTCTTTGTTCAGCGATAGAAAGCGTTTTTTGAAATATGTTTACTGCATTTTGATAGGAATTCCGGTATGGTATTGCATTGGTGTATTAATGAAATTCAGCGAGCGATTTGCAAAAGAGTGGGGGATTGAAATGACACCGGAAGAAGCTATTCAGGTAAGGCGAACAGCTATCATGTTAAGTTATATCGGCCTTTGTGTAGGTGATTTATTGAGTGGTTATTTAAGCCAGGTATTTAAGAGCCGCAAAAAGATCGTTATGGGATATTTGATAGCAACTGTTGTATTAGCATTGGTTTATCTGAATATGAAAAGCAGTTCTCTCACATTATTCCATATCATGTGCTTCTTATTGGGATGTGCTACCGGATATTGGGCATTATTTGTAACCATCGCATCAGAACAATTTGGCACCAATATCAGAGCTACCGTTACTACCACCGTTCCAAATTTCGTTCGCGGATTGGTAGTTCCACTCACTTTGAGCTTTGCAGGTTTGAGCGTTTCGGTCGGTAATATACAGTCTGCAATGGTTGTAGGAGCAGTATCTATTGGTATTGCTATGATTGCCACCTTATCAATAAAAGAGACATTTGGCAAAGACCTTAACTATATGGAGCTGAGCTGAATTCCATCACTTGTTAGTTTAGTCCCTGCGTTTGTTTGTTTCCCGAAAATCGGGTTTTTGAGGCATTTACTTTTGGTTTCGAAAGCGGAATCATCCGCACTTTTTACCCAAACTTAAAATGCTAAATATGCGAACACTTAAACACTTATTTCTGACAGGCATCCTTCTGCCACTCAGTTTTGCCTATGCAAAGGCTTGCGATTATTCTCATTTCGATTTAGTGTCAACTACTGATCTCGGTGGAGGCCAATATGAATTTGTAGTTACCTTCTGCGCAGGTGGAGGTGAAGGTGGTGCCGATCAAAGTACGTATACATGGGGAGTCGAATTGGTTGGACCTGCAACCTTTTCTTCATGGCCTGCAACACTTGCCAGTCCACAAACAGGGGCTATCTATGCTGCAGACGGATCTTTCTATTATGGTTCTAATTACCTTATTTATTTTCTTGATTCATATACTGGAACCGGTTTTGCAGCGCAAAGTTGGACAACAGCGAGCGCTGGTTATGGTCCCGCAGGTTCGTATTGCAAAACGTTTACAATAGTAACCAATGGTATGCCAACACAACTGCGATTAATGGGTGCTGAAGCTGCAGGTATTGCTGTTGAACCTTATGGTTGTAATGGTGCTCCTGACATGGAAATAAATTTTGATGTGGCTGCTGATGCGGGTCTCACAACCTCGTTATGTGCAGGAAATACCGTAACATTAAACGCTACTGCAACAGGTGGAACGCCTCCATATTCATTTGTGTGGAATACCGGTGCTACAACAGCATCAATAAATGTAAGTCCAACAGTGAACACTACTTATACTGTTACCGTTACTGATGCAAATGGACATACTGATTCAGATCCGGTTGTTGTTGTTGTGCACCCAAAACCTACCGTTAACGCAGGTACTGACAAAACAATTACGATTGGTTATGGAGCAACTTGTGCTACTTTAACCGGCACAGCAACAGGTGGCTCATCGCCATATACTTATAGCTGGACTGGCGGTGGAACTTCATTGACAAAAACTGTTTGCCCAACTACAACTACAACTTACACACTCACTGCAACAGATTATTATGGATGCAGCAACTCAGATGCAGCTCTTGTGACCGTGAAAGATGTTCGTTGCGGACCTTCACTTACAAAAGTGTATGTATGTAAAATGGGAACAACCAAGTGTATCACTACAGGCCAGGTGCCAAGTTATCTCACCAGCGGTTGGGTTTTGGGAGCATGCTGGATGAAGCTTGATGACGAAGTAGCACTCAGCGAAAATCCTATCGATATTTTCCCTAACCCTGCTACTACATCTGCTGAAATCGTATTTGTGATGACTGAAGATGGCGAAGCAACTATCGAATTATATAGCCTTAATGGTGAACGCTTCCCAATCGCAGATGCAGTAGTTGCCGGACGTGCAGGTGAAGAGATTTCACATGTAATCGCTCTCGACAATATACCTGCCGGTATCTATCAGATATTTGTACATACAACAAGTGGACAGATCATGACGGAAAAATTGGCTGTCATCCGTTGATCCTCTGTTCATTTATAACAAAAACCTCCAAATTGGGGGTTTTTGTTTTTTTATATACCTGCATTAATGACTTTCAACAAATGCTTTGAATTGTTCCATGTATTTGTAAGATTGCTTTTTAAAAGCACCGGGCATCATGAAGCCTATTAATTTCATAAATCCGGAAAAGTGAAATGTGTTTTCGGTAGTATATAAGGTAGTTCCATTTCCTAAATCCTTGAACTTATTTACACTGATATTTACAACGCCCTGAGCTTCATAAGTGCCTGAAAATTCAGCCGGAAGATCGCGCACCGTGATAGTTTCTATCATTTCCATGCGGCGCTTGCCATTTAGAAAAACCAATTTCGATTTGGCACC
>JAIBBA010000051.1 GCA_019694895.1 Chitinophagales bacterium | reverse complement strand
TTGCTAATTTGCTAATTCTCAAATTTGCTAATTAAAACTATTATCTCTTCGCAAGTACACTCCCAAGCAGCTATTCCCAAATTGCTCCAGACTGCACATTAACTTTAAGCAAATAACTCTCGATCCCGAATTTTTCTTTTGTCAGTGTAATATTCTTCCCACCACGCTTTTTCGGTGGCCTTTTTTGGTGGTCTTTTTAATGACAATGGCTTCCCTGACTTTTTGGCTTCTTTAGCAGCAATCCGAAAATGATAATGATCAAAAATTCGCAACGCCTCTATCATATAGGAAACTGCAATTTTTCTATCTCTAATTACCATAAGATTTTCACCGTTTTTCAAATCTGCCGTGGGAGAAAAATTATATGAACCCAAATATACTCTTGCTGTTGGTTTGTCGAAATCTATAACTACAAACTTATGATGCATCCTGGTCCCTGTGCCGCCTGTTGGTTCCGATTTAAATGGTTCTGGAAGATTTTTAGCTATCTCTGATGGGTAAACCGGCGCAACGTTGCCATCAGGTTTTTGTAAATCAAGACCGCCAACTTTCTTGTCGGAAATTCCATATACAAATATTTTATTGTTTGCAGTCAAATTAGTTACCGCATCTCTTATTGAACCGGTTGTTTGGTAAAGAAAGGCAAGCGAATACAATAAATTAGAAGTAGTGTTATTCTCCATATCATCTGCAATCTCATCTAATTTTGCATTCGTAGATGCGTGAGGAGAAAAACATGCTTGAATGTCAATTCCACTAATTTGAAGGTCGTTCCAATCTGCTGAAGTAGTTTTACCAAAACCCTTTACATCATCATATTGCCAATAATTATCAAATGCCTCAAGAAATGGTTTTATGGCCTTTGCACCCTTGACAATAACGGCATTATTTGCCTGAACATAAAAACCTCTCCAGGTAAAATTGGTTGAACCACAAACAGCTGCTTTAATTTTTGGTCCGTTTACAACAATAGTTTTATTGTGTTGAAGTTGACCCATGTGCTGTCGCTTCACATTGCCTTTTGTCGACTTTATTAATTTTTTCATTGCCTGCGTTTCAGCCGAATCATCATCGCCATGATCGCCGCTATCGTCAATGACTATTTGCAATCTAGTGCCCAGCTTAACTAGTCTATTCACTACTTCAGGCTGATTAAGGTCATATGCAACTACCTTTACCTCGGCATCTTTATCCTTAATTGCTTCATCCAGTAAATTCAATATTTCCCTGGCTGCCTCAAATCCCATCCAAGGAAGAGCTTCATCTGCTTTAACATGCGTAGGTTTAAAATCTAGTCCAAGATTAGCCTTTGCCGGCAATAGTGCCTTAATGCCACCACCGGCAGTATATTTATCAACGAATGCTTGCGATGACACAAATCCTCGAGTGAAACAAACATTCAATTTACCTGGATACGTATCACGACTAAGTGCAATTTCTACTATCTGCGATTCACCATAACTCAGTTCATCATTGACATTCATAAATGCCGGTTTAACCTTATAACTAAAATTTCCTTCCAAGTCTGCATTTCTTGGAAAATGCACCCAGCGAAATTTCTGAAATGGTGCTTGCAATGATGATATACTGTCCTCAACCGGCTCACCATTATCATCTAGAAATGACAGGCGATTTTTCAATGCATAATATTTGTCGCCATTCGGTTCTTTGTATTCAATAGAAAAGCCGACAAAATCTTTCGGCGGTTTACCTGTCTTCCAATTCATGGCTAAAAGGAGCATACCCTCCCCTCTATGTGCTTTTAAAGTAAACAGAGCGGCTTGATTATCACCGATAACTTGAAAATCCGTTGCCTTTGGTGCTTTCATTTGAATTAATTTTTTTAATGGTGATTATTGATGATGAGGTATTTTAATACGGTCACAATTTAATTATGTAAAACATGTGATCCATAAATAATTAATTTCTATGCTTCACCTAATTTAATTGATATTGAGCGAAAATCAAAGCTTTAACATTCAAATTCACGGAAAACCGTTAATTTGCAAATGTCACAAATAATGCCATTTCGAAAAACAACTATATATGAATTGAAAGTGCTTCAAGCGACACAGTAACAAATACATGTGTTTTGTGCTGTCACATTTGAACAAGAGAATTGCAGCAGCAATTTTCAACAAAAGAGTTTGAAACGGTAGAAAAAATGAATTTCTAAAACCTCACCCCACAATCATACTTCACCAAAACCTTATGCTCATATTGGGTTAGTTTATGCGGCCAGGATTTGGTGATGCTGTATTTGTTTTCTACAAAACCGGTCCAAGGGTCCAGGGTGACAATCCGAAAAGTTATCGAATCAGGAAAGGTTTCCATTTTAATTTCGGGGTCTATCTTCAGAGCCTGTTTCTTAACGCTTTTGGAGAATCTGTAATATGTATCATTCTCCAACTCTGTGAAATATTTCAACTTTTGCCTTGAGGTGATGATTTCCCAATCTGCATAATTTGCATCTCCAAATAAACAATATTGACCTCCAAACAATGCAAATATCAGATATTGAAAATAGCCGGAATCTGAATTTATATGAATTGCGCTCAAAAACCCTACAGAATCCATATAACCAAAGAGGCGTAGCGACAAATCGTAATCTTCCTTTCCTTTTAGTAAGCCTTTTCTGCTCAATGATAATTCACGTCTTATCTCTGCCGCAATGGTGTCATTTCTTGCAAAAGAAGCTACAACAGGGTGACCCCGGAAGGCAGAAATCCGATAATGTGACTCCAAAACCCAATTCGAATCAACTGACAACTGATCAAAATATTTGAAATACGTATCAAAGTCAAAATCGCAACAATTACCTCCAACAATGGTACTATCAAAATTAAATTCAGCCTGCTCCTGTAAATTCACCAAACCGTCAACAAATTTTTCATAGTCATTTGTCGGCTCAGAGTTTTCAGGGGGCGAACAGGAGGAGATGGCAATGAGGATGATGGTAACAAGTTTAGAAGATGATTTGAGCATGGGTGTTTTGGAGTTTTTTAACCGGGAAGAAATATTGATTTATCACCAGTTACGCACAGCTCACTCCTTACAAATTTACACTGCCGGTAGAATGATTGACTATTGGAAAACCGATAATATGAGGTATGTCACAAAATATGAGGCGAAAGCTCCTGTCTATCTTCATAAATATTCAGTCCTAGAATGTAGAAGACAAATAAAACCGGCATTTACCATGTCACATTTGTCTAAAATTATGACATATTATTTCTCATCCCGGCTCCTCTTCAAATTGCATGGCATGAAGCTTGGCATAGTAGCCGTCCAATGCAATCAGGGTGTCGTGGGTGCCAATTTCTTTGACTTCACCTTTGTCGAGGACCATGATCTGATCAGCGCGGCGGATGGTGCTGAGGCGATGAGCAATCACTATGGAGGTGCGATTGCTGATGAGATTTTCTATGGCGTGCTGTATCACCTTTTCTGTTTCTGTGTCGATGGATGATGTGGCCTCGTCGAGGATGAGTATGTCAGGATTGAAAATCAAGGCGCGAACAAAACTGATTAATTGCCGTTGCCCGAGAGAAAGCGTTGCCCCGCGTTCCATCACATTGTAATCGTAATTGCCCGGCAATCGCATAATGAATTCATGGGCTCCAAGCATTTTTGCCGCTGCAATAACCTGCTCTCTGTTAATATCGGGATCGCGAAGTGTAATGTTATCATGTATGCTTCCCGTAAATAAAAATACATCCTGCAACACCATTCCAATATGCCGACGTAAACATGATAATTCAAAATCCTGCACCGGATTATTATCAATGCGGATTTCTCCTTTCTGTATTTCGTAAAATCTGTTGAGAATGTTTATCACCGAACTCTTCCCTGCTCCTGTTGCACCAACAATTGCCAGCGATGATCCGGGTTCTACACTGAAATTAACATCGCGCAGCACCCAATCTTTTTCCTGATATGCAAACCATACATGATCGAATTCTATACGCCCTTTCAATGTTGCCGGTGCATTCGTGCCCTTGTTTTCGATATGCTCCTGTGTATCCAGAATTTTAAATATGCGATCGCTGCTCACCACACCCATTTGCAAGGTATTGAATTTATCTGCCAGCATGCGCAATGGACGGAACAGGATATTCAAATATAAAATGAATGCATTAATATCGCCCAGGGTTGCCATGCCATCAAACACAGCGTGCGCTCCTCGCCATACCATCATGGCTGTTGCGAGGGCAATAATTACTTCCATCACCGGAAAGAAAATAGAGTAATACCATACCGATCTGATCTGTGCTCCACGATGATCGGCATTGATCTGCTTAAAGCGCTCATATTCCTGATCTTCCGCATTAAATATCTGCACCACCTTCATTCCGGTAATGCGCTCTTGTAAAAATGAATTTAATCGCGCTACCGCCGTGCGCACTTCATTAAATGTGCTCTTGATGCCTTCCTTGAAAACATAGGTTGCATATAAAATCAATGGCAGGCTAATCAACGAAATTAATGTGAGCTGCCAACTGGTGATGAACATGAAGGTAATCACAAATATGATCGTCAGCAGATCGGCAATGATTTGAATGGCGCCTTCCGTAAATACAGAATTGATGGTTTCCAAATCGTTAATGGTGCGCGTGGTGGAAATGCCAACGGGTGTTCTGTTGAAGTAACTGAGTCGCAATCCAACCAAATGTTCGAATACTTTTACGCGCAGATTTTTTACGACATGCTGACCTAGCCAGTTAGTAGTGTATAAAAAGAAATATCTCCCTATGGATTCAGCAAATAAAACCACAAGGGAAATGATGGTCAATGTCAGCAATCCATGAAAATCGTGGGTCATGATATAATCATCAACCGTAATTCCAACTAAATAGGGTCGAAGGGGAGTGAGTATGGAAAGACCGATGGCGAGTAAAGTGGAGATGATAAATTGTCGGCGAAAGGGACCGGCATAAGACATCAACCGGCGAAATATCTTATAATCTTCACCGCTGAATAACTTTGATCGCTTTTCTTTTTTTTCCGCCACAATAAATTAAATGGTGCAGGCACAACAACGTACCTGTTACAAGAGTTCACCAATAGCATGCCACGCCATCAATCCCATACCTATTTTCAATGCGTCTTCATCGATATCGAAAGTTGGGGTATGTATGTTTGAAACGATACCTTTTTCCGGATTTCCTGTTCCCAACCGGTAAAAACAAGCCGGTATTTCCCGGGAATAATAGGCAAAATCCTCAGCACCCATTCGAGGTGTGGTGATGAATACGTTTTCTTGTCCGAGGTAAGCCACTGCCCTGTCATAACTGCGACGTGTCAAGGCCTCATCATTATGTAAAACGGGATACCCTTTTTCTATACGCACTTCGGCACGCGCTCCAAATGCTTCAGCAATATGGGTGGCGATCTCAACTATTTTTTTGTGTGCGTCGGCTCTTACTGTTTCATCTAATGCGCGAAAGGTTCCTTCCAAATATGCTTTATCAGGTATCACATTGGTAGCGCCATCGGCAATCACTTTACCGAAACTTAATACAGCAGGCTGAAAAGGTGAAACAGTTCTGCTCACCACTTGCTGCAATGCAACGAGTAATTGCGCACTGATCATCACAGGGTCAATAGTATCTTGAGGATAGGCACCGTGCCCTCCTTTACCATGAATAGTAATATAAAGTTCATCGGTGCTCGCCATGGCAGTGCCGAAACAGTATGCTACAGTTCCAACCTTAAATGGTGTGAATACATGTTGTGCTATGATGGCATTGACATTTGGATTATTCAGCACACCCGCTTCTATCATCAATTTTGCACCGCCGGGTAATTTTTCTTCTGCGGGTTGAAAGATTAATTTCACCGTACCTTCAAATGCATCGCGCAAATTATTGAGTATTCTGCCCGCCCCCAAAAGACTTGCTGTATGGGCATCGTGGCCGCATGCGTGCATTACGCCCTTGTTTGAAGATGCGTATACTACATCATTGGCTTCGGTAATCGGCAAGGCATCGATATCGGCGCGCAGTGCAATGGTTTTCTTTGATGGGTTTTTCCCGGCAATAATGGCAACAATACCATTACCTGCAATATTCGCTTCAAAGGGAATATGATATTCAGTTAATTTCTGCTGAATAAATGCTGCCGTTTCTTTCTCAAAAAATGAAAGTTCAGGATGCCGATGTATATAACGGCGACAAGTGCGAATGTCTTCAAAATATTCGCTCGCCATATTTTTTATTTGTTCCTGCAATTGCTGCATGTTATTGATTGACGGTGATCAGATCTTTCACTATCAATGCATCGGGATAATCTAAATTGAGTGTTTGCAGATCGGTATTTGCTTCAAATCGATTGAGATAATTTCCAACGCGTACTTTATAATTCGGCGCTTCAAAAACGATTACCGCAGGAACATCAAATACCTGAAGAAAATCAGATTTTTCTTCTTTCGCGGTAGTTAAACTTGTGCCTGAATAAATTTGAATGCGATAACCCGGTAATACACCATGATCTTTATTGAACATGATATGTTTTTCGATCAACTCGGCAGCACCGGCTTCATCGTTGATGACGATATTACCTGACTGCGCCTTAGCCATTGCGCACATCAAAATAGCAAGTATGGTAATGAGCGATCGAAGTTTCATATCAGCTAAGGTAGTAATTCGGGCGTAAATTGATCAATTATTGCCTTCTGTAACTATCGCCACACTAGCCGAAGCACCGATCCGATCGGCACCCAGGCCTATAAAGGTAAGCGCCTGCTCGCGTGTGCGAATGCCTCCGGAAGCTTTTATCCTGATGGCAGGGTTCAGATGCTTACGCATGTATTCAATCGCCTCGGCAGTGGCACCTGTTCCGTTCACACCTGTTGAAGTTTTCAAATAATCAATACCTACTTCATTGGCAATACGAATAATAAGGTCTAATTCCACCTCCGACATCATGCCTGATTCCGCAATCACTTTTATAATGCGATCTTCACTGTGTGCAAGCCTGGTGAGTGTCGACAATTCAGTTTCTACATGATCCCAATCGTTGTTTTTTATAGCTGCAATATTTACAACTACATCAATATGTAAGGCACCATTATGCATAGCATCTTCCATTTCTTCAAACTTGCTCATGGTTGAATTATAACCATAAGGAAAACCAACTACCGTTATCAATTCCGCATCACTATCCTGCAATAGATCTGCTGCCTGCTCTAAAAAATAGGAAGGAACGCATACACCGGCAAAATGATGTTGCAATGCTTCATGACAAACTTGTTCTACGGCAGCATGCGTAGTATCAGGTTTTAAAATGGTATGCTCAATATATGCGCTTAAATTCTTAGGTGTCGACATGCAATCTTGTTTAATTTACTTCATCCTTACCGTGACAATTCTTGTATTTCTTACCGCTTCCGCATGGACATGGATCGTTGCGTCCGACTTTTTTCTCCACGCGCACCGGTTCAATGGCGCGGCGTTCTTGTTGAGCTTGCGGAGCATTTGGTCTTGCTCCCGGACCGGCACCTGCTTCTTCGCGGCCGGTTTTCAGCTGACTCATATCCGTTTGCGTTTTTTGCGGAGCTGCTGTGCGCACTTCATCAGGTGTGCGCAGAGGCACTGAACCTTTGAACAAGAAGGAAACGATCTCGCGGTTTAATTCGCTCAACATTTTCTTGAACATTTCAAAGGCTTCGAATTTATAGATCAACAACGGATCTTTCTGCTCGTAAACTGCTCCTTGTACCGACTGTTTCAAGTCATCCATATTGCGCAAATGATCTTTCCAGTTGTCATCAATTACGATGAGGCTGATCATGCGTTCAATAGAATATAATATTTCAACACCTTGTGTATCAACAGCGCGCTTCAGATTCACCATCACATTAATTCCCTTCCTGCCGTCGCTGAAAGGCACGATCACGTTTTCGAGTGTTTCACCGCGGGTAGTATATAAATCGTTGATCAAAGGCAATACTTTGTTTACTACCTGCTGCGATTTGCGGCGATAAAATTCACGTGCAGAGTGATATAATTTTTGTGTTACAACGAGAGGCTTTTCATTTTCAAAATCATGCTTACTCACTTCAGGTTCCATGCTGAAATAGCGGATCACATCCATGGTAAAGGCTTCGTAATCTTTGCTTTCAACATGGGTGCTCACTAATTCTTCACACAGATCGTAAATAGTATTATTTAAATCTATGGTCAGGCGCTCACCGGATAATGCGTGATTACGTTTTTGATACACAAGGGTACGCTGATTATTCATTACATCGTCGTACTCCAACAAACGTTTACGTATACCGAAGTTATTTTCCTCCACTTTTTTCTGTGCGCGTTCTATGGATTTCGTGATCATGCGATGTTGAATCACTTCACCTTCTTTGTAACCCATGGTATCCATCACCTTTGCAATACGTTCGCTTCCGAATAAGCGCATGAGGTTGTCTTCAAGAGAAACATAAAATTCGCTGGAACCAGGATCTCCCTGACGACCTGCACGACCGCGCAACTGACGGTCAACGCGACGAGATTCGTGGCGTTCAGTACCAATGATGGCAAGACCACCCGCTTCTTTAACGCCGGGGCCGAGCTTGATATCCGTACCGCGACCCGCCATGTTGGTTGCGATGGTTACGCTTCCTGCTTTACCTGCATCGGTAACGATTTCAGCTTCACGCTGGTGTTGCTTCGCGTTGAGGACGTTATGTTTAACACCTTTCAACTGCAACATCCTGCTCAATAATTCACTCACCTCAACACTGGTGGTACCCACCAATACCGGGCGACCGTCTTTTACCAATGCCTGAATGCGATCGATAACAGCGAGATATTTTTCTTTACGTGTTTTATATACATAATCCTCCATATCGTTCCTGACAATGGAACGGTTGGTAGGAATTGCGGTAACATCCAATTTATAAATTTCCCAGAACTCACCGGCTTCTGTTTCTGCAGTACCTGTCATGCCACACAATTTGTGGAACATGCGGAAATAATTTTGCAGTGTGATGGTTGCATACGTTTGAGTAAGTGCTTCCACTTTCACAGCTTCCTTTGCTTCAATAGCCTGATGCAATCCATCGCTGTAACGGCGACCTTCGAGGATACGACCGGTTTGTTCATCAACAATTTTCACTTTGCCATCCATCACCACATATTCCACATCTTTTTCAAACAATGTATATGCTTTCAGTAATTGTTGCACAGAGTGGATGCGTTCACTTTTAATGGTGAAATCGCGCATCAGGTTATCCTTCATTTCAATCTGCTCCTCTTTAGGACGCAGTGATCGTTCAATTTCAGCTATTTGAATACCGACATCAGGAATGATAAAGAATTGCGGATCTTCACTTCCTTCGGTAATTAGCTCGATACCTTTATCGGTGAGGTCGACACTATTATTTTTTTCTTCGATCACAAAAAACAATTCCTGATCAATTTCAGGCATGCGTTTATTATGCTCAGCGATATAGACACCTTCTGTTTCTAACAATAACCGGCGAATACCTTCCTCACTTAAAAATTTGATGAGTGCATTATTTTTTGGAAGCGCACGATGAGCACGCAATAAATGAATGCCGCCTTCTTTTGCCTTTCCTGCTTCAATTAATTTTTTAGCTTCATTTAAGCTGGTATTAAAAATGCGTTTTTGTGCATCAATCAATTTATTGATACGCGGTTTCAATACATTATATACTTCAGCATCACCACCCTTAGGTACGGGACCACTGATGATCAAAGGTGTACGGGCATCATCGATCAATACAGAGTCAACCTCATCCACCATAGCGAAATGATGTTTGCGTTGCACCTTTTCTTCAATTGAGCGCACCATGTTATCACGCAGGTAATCGAAACCAAATTCGTTGTTCGTACCATAGGTGATATCAGCAAGATAGGCATTTCTGCGTTCAGGACTATTGGGTTGATAAAGATCGATACAATCAACGCGCATACCGAGGAAATTAAAAATCGGTCCGTTCCATTCAGCATCGCGACGAGCGAGATAATTATTTACGGTTACGATATGCACACCTTCACCGGCAAGAGCATTTAAGTAGGCAGGCAATGTAGCTACCAGCGTTTTACCTTCGCCCGTTGCCATCTCAGAAATTTTTCCCTGATGCAACACAATACCACCGATCAACTGTACATCATAATGCACCATGTTCCATGTGATAGGCACACCTGCAGGCTCCCAGCTGTTTTTGTATATCGCCTTATCACCATCGATCACAACAAAATCATGCGCAACTGAAATCTTTTTATCGAGTTCGGTGGCCGTAGAAATGATTTCGGTATTTTCAGTAAATCGTCGAGCAGTTTCTTTCATTACCGCAAATGCTTCCGGCAATAATTTGAGAAGTATTTCTTCAATCAATTTATCGCGATCCTTGCGCAAAGCATCAATTTGCTTGTATATCTCATCCTTTTGATCAACATCTTCCAATGTGGGATCATCAGATTGAATTTTGAGGCTGCTGATGCGATTATCAATTTCCGATAAATGTGCCTTTATCCTACCCTTAAATTCATCTGTTTTAGCACGCAGCTGGTCATTCGACAGGGTGCTGAGTTTGGCAAATTCGCGGTTGATGTCATCCACCAATGGCATGATGGATTTAATGTCTTTTTCATACTTGTTACCTCCAAACAATTTGGAGATCATATTGGTGAGTACACTCATGCTATACTATTGAAGGTATATCTGATGTCAAAAGTTGTTCCGAAATGGCCTGCAAAGATACGGATTAACACCCTTTTAAGACTTTTTCTTGCCGATTTGTATCCGCTACTCCGGGTATTGGGGTCGTGAAACCACGGTTTAGTAAGGATTGTTATAGCTTTACAGCACCAAATCCGCATGCCGGCGACCATTCAGCAAATATCAGCACTCTTAGGTCAACAGGGACAAATTGTCAGTCCGCAAGCGCCTGTTATACAGGTATTGACAGATTCCAGAACAATTTTCTCGGGTGCCGATAGTCTGTTTTTTGCCATCAGCGGGGCTCAGCACAATGGTTTACAATATGTAGAACAGGCATATGCGGCAGGTGTAAGAAGCTTCGTGGTTGAAAAATTACCCTCAACGCTGCATGGTGATGCCAATTATTTGTTGGTTGAAAACGCCATCGATGCATTACAAATCATCGCCGCAGCACATCGCTTACAGTTTCAATTTCCGGTGATCGGGATTACCGGCAGCAATGGAAAAACAATTGTAAAAGAATGGCTTTACCATTTGCTGAAGCAACAGTTGGATATTGTGCGCAGTCCGAAAAGCTATAATTCGCAGATAGGCGTTCCGCTGAGTGTGTGGAAAATGGATGAGCGGAATGAGCTTGGCATTTTTGAAGCGGGTATTTCACAACCCGGTGAAATGCAGAAATTACAGCAAGTGATCAGGCCTACGCATGGTATTATCACCAATATTTCGGATCCGCATCGCGAAGGTTTTGAAAATGACGCACAGAAATTATCGGAGAAATTACAGTTGTTCAAAGAAGCATCGTCATTAGTGTATTGCGCCGATCACGAACAAATTTCTGATGCTATTAAAATTATCCTGCCAAATACAAAAACGATTGCATGGAGTGCACGTAGTAATAATGCTGATGTAATTATCAGTGACATCGAGCAACTGCCCGACAGCACGATGTTTACGTTAAAATACGATGAGCATAATCTGCATTTTAAAATTCCATATAGTGATAGTGCATCATTAGAAAACAGCATTCATGCAATAGTAATGTCGCTGGTGATAATGAATGAAAGAAAAACACTTGGTGCTTTTACTATCAGCAACATCACCATACAAGCGGCAACCTTGCCTGTTGTAAGCATGCGATTGGAATTAAAACGAGCCGACCACAATAGTCTGCTCATTAATGATGCATACAGTGCAGATATTGCATCGCTGGAAATAGCATTGAAATTTCAAGCGCAACACAGCACAGGGTTGCAGCGCGTAGTGATATTATCGGATTTTGACCAAAGCGGATTGGAACGCCAATTATTGGTTGGTGAAATACTAAAATTACTTTCTGCGTATCAAGTCGACCGTATTATTGGCATTGGGGAAGGATGGCATGCAAATAATGAAATTGACAAATCGCGCGTGCAAACATTTGCAGATACCGAAACATGCATAGCTTATCTGCAGCAACAACCGATATCAAATGCCGTTATTCTGATTAAAGGTGCAAGGCGATTTACGTTAGAGCGTATCGGTCAGCTGTTGGAATTAAAAACGCATGGTACAGCATTGCGCATTCATCTCGATCACATGGTGAGTAATTTGCAAGTGTATCGCTCAATATTGAAGCCCGGTGTGAAGACAATGGTGATGGTGAAAGCATTTAGCTATGGCAGCGGACAGGCAGAGATAGCAAGGCTTCTGGCGCATCAGCGTGTCGATTATCTGGCAGTAGCCTACGCCGATGAAGGTGTTGATTTGCGTCGACAAGGCATACGCTTGCCCATCATGGTAATGAATCCTGAACCGGAAACTTTTGATCAATTATTGGATGCACAACTGGAGCCGGAAATTTATAGTATGCGTATTCTTAATTTATGGTTGCAGGCAGTACAAAACAGAAAAGCGCATTCAGAAAACAAGCAATATGTTGTACATATCAAACTCGACACCGGTATGCACAGACTTGGATTTGAAGCATCTGATATTGATGTATTAATTGATACACTGCAACAACATCCGCATATCCATGTTGCAGGAATTTTCACACACCTTGCTGCAACGGATAGTGCCGATCATCATGCTTTCACGAAATTGCAATTGCAGAAATTTGAAAGCATGTCGACAAGAATTACTGATGCACTTGGTTATGCTGTAATTCGTCACGCATTAAATTCTTCAGGCATCAGTAATTATCCTGAAGCGCAGTTTGATATGGTACGATTGGGCATCGGACTTTATGGTGTCGATCCATCGTCAACAGTGCAATCTCGATTAAAACATGTGAGTACATTGGTAACCAATATAGCACAGATTCGCAATATTCAGGAAGGTGAAAGTGTTGGATACAGTTGTTCCTTCATCGCACCAAAACCCATGCGTATCGCCACCATTAATATCGGTTATGCCGATGGATTTGCACGAAGTTTGAGCAATGGCAAGGGAAAGGTTTATGCCCTTGGCAACGGACATCATGCTAATCCATATTGTCCGGTTGTAGGTCGCGTTTGTATGGACATGACCATGATCGACATCACCCATTTACCACATTTACGCGAAGGCGATGCAGTAGAAATTTTCGGCGAGCATATCACAATTAGTCAACACGCAGAAATGCAGGGCACCATTGCTTACGAAGTAATGACCGGCATTTCACAACGTGTTAAACGCGTTTACTGGAATGAATAATACGGCTCTTAATTATTCGGAGCTCCTGCATCAATCCAGCAGTTGAATTGTGCGCGCTCTTCGCAACTCATGTCAATACCACCATCAGGCATGGTTTGACGATCAACAACCTGCGAATAAAGCTGTCCATCATCAGCTAAACTTTTCATGTTCGAATAGCTGTCGAACGAAGCACCATGGCAGCCGCTGATAGCACATTTGGTAGACGCCAGCGGTTGTATAGTTTCACTGAAATTTACACCCGTGCAGTCAACAGAGCCGCTACAAGAATCAATAGATTTAGAACAAGAAGAAACAATAATAATGAGTGTGAGCATCATGGCGGGGAGCATTAATTTCCTCGCTTGCATAGTTAATAGGTTACTTGAAATCATAAACGTTGAGACTTGAAAAAATTGTATGTCGATACAGTGATTTATTTTCGACAATACAAAGCTGAAGTTTTCAAGTATCTCAACCAATGACAAAAATTATAAGTTTCCAAGAAAATTGAATCCATAAACAACGCTTCTTATTTAGAATATGTATAAACATACAATTGAAATTGCTATTTTCTTCAACTATATGACATAAAAAACCCCCGTATCGCTACGAGGGTTTCCGGTTATGTTAGCAGATGAATTATTTCATCGCGCTGTTGAATTTTGCTGTCACCACGTCCCAGTTGATCACATTGAAGAATGCTGAAATATAGTCGGGACGGCGGTTTTGATAATTGAGGTAATAAGCATGTTCCCATACATCAAGACCGAGTATTGGTGTTCCTTTCACGTCTGCAATATCCATTAAGGTATTGTCCTGGTTGGGTGTTGAAGTCACTGCCAGTTTTTTATCCGGAGTAACAATCAACCATGCCCATCCACTTCCAAAACGAGTAGTTGCCGCATTGCTGAACGATTCTTTGAATTTTTCCCAACCGCCAAGATGTGTTTCAATAGCAGCCATCAAATCACCTGTAGGAGCGCCGCCGCCATTTGGTCCCATAATTTCCCAAAATAAATTGTGGTTATAAAAACCACCGCCGTTATTGCGCACAGGCATCGATATTTTCGATACGTTTGCCAATATTTCTTCTATTGTTTTGCTTTCCCATTCTGTTCCTGCAATTGCGTTGTTCAGGTTGTTGGTATAAGCAGCATGATGCTTGTCGTGGTGGATCTCCATCGTGCGTGCATCGATATGTGGTTCCAATGCTGTGAATGCATACGGGAGAGCCGGTAATTGAAATGCCATAAGTATATCTGTTGTTTTGTGAATAAATAGTTGTTTACAAAGAGATGTAAAGATAAAACACCAGCCATGAAAAGCAGTTCGCTAAAAGAATATTAAATCATCGTTTTCCGCTAAAAAACTGCTTCAACATAGCCGTAGCGCGCTCCGATTCCACGCCCTCCAGCACTTCAGTTCGAGGGTGCAACATATGGCCAAAACGCCTGTAACCCATTTTAGGGTCACTTGCTCCGAATACTACCCTTCCCACCTGGGCCCATTGCGCCGCAGCAGCACACATCGGACAAGGTTCAAGGGTTACATACAAAGTGCATTCGTTGAGGTATTTAGACTGGAAGTGATTACAAGCAGCAGTTATTGCCTGCATCTCGGCATGCGCAGTCGGGTCGTGGAGCCGCTCTACCAGGTTATGTGCTTTAGCAATAATCTGTCCTCCGGAAACAATAATTGCGCCCACCGGCACCTCATCTTCCTCCAAAGCCTTAGTAGCCAGTTTCAAAGCCTCCTGCATGAAAAATGCATCCGGATCCTGTATGATTCCCATGGCACAAAATTAAGCGCAACATATTAATGAGCCCTTAAAGTCTCCTTATAATGCCAAAAAATGCCTTCAAAAGCACCTAATACCTGTAACTTTTTGCCCTGAGGAACCATTTATCTTTAAAAAGTCCTAATTTGTCGAATATCCGCATTGCCTCCCCAAAAAGTACCCTAATTTTGACCTGTCATGAATAGATTCGCCATTTTAGCATGTTTCCTTACCATTTCAGGTTGGGTTTATGGCCAGAGGATGCTTTCGCTTCCCGATTGCGTTAAACTGGCAACGGAGCAAAATATTACTTTACGACAAGGTGCAACGGGTGTAGAATTTACATCAAAAGCTGCTGATCAAAGTCGTTTATTGTTGCTGCCAAATTTGAATGCTGGTGCCTCCTATTTCTGGAATTTCGGTTACACTATCGATCCGGTAACTAACTTACCCTTGTCTAATAACTTCTCGGCAAACAGTTATCAGCTTACTGCAGCCATGAATTTATTCAGCGGTGGCAGCGTTGCCAATACCATTAAAAAAAGCAAAGCTGATCTGGAAGTTGCCGGCATGAATTATCAGTCGACCATTGAAAATGTGCAGTTTCAAGTAATAGCCGCATATCTGGCAGTGATGTTTGCCGAAGAACAAACGAAGGTTGCTGAACAAAAAATTGCTACCACTGAATTGCAATTATCCAATTCCAGAAAATTAGTTGCCGCCGGTTCATTGCCGGAAGGAAATATTCTGGCCATTGAAGCACAGTTAGCTCAAGATGAATTATCGCTTATTCAGGCGCGCAATCAGGTAGACAAAACATATCTCGATCTCAAATTATTGTTGCAGATAGATGCTGATGAGAAAGTGTCTGTTATATATCCGGATGTAACTCGTTTCAACCAATTATTAACCCAAGATGCCCCGGATGCCAAAATGGTTGCCGATTATGCTATCGCGAATAAAGCTTCCATAAAAACATATGATTATCAGCTTATCAGCGATGAGCTTGCCAGAAATATAGCTGCAGCAGGGGCCTACCCTTCACTTAGTTTGATTGGTCAGGTATCGACAAATTATTCGAGTGCTTCCTATCCGCAATTTGGAATTGAAGCTGATCCTTTTAAAGAACAAATCGACAACAACTTGAGTCAGGTAGTAGGATTGTCGCTCACCATTCCGCTTTTCAATAACGGACAAATTTTGTTGAGCAAGCAAAATGCCGATCTCGCTATTATTAATACGCAGCTCAACCGAGAGCTTGCCGTTAATACCATGCGTCAGAATGTTACTCAAGCTGTCAACGACCTCAAGGCTGCACAAGCATCTTACCTTGCTTCAATGAAAAATTATGAGGCAGCAGTAAGTGCATTCGATTTTGCAGAAAAAAAATTCAATGCAGGCACAGCTTCTTCTTTTGATTACACCAATGCATTAAACACCAAAGCTCAGTCTGAATCATTTTTGATTCAATCGAAATACGATCTCATTTTTAAAGCCAAGATCGTTGATTATTATTTAGATAAACCTATAGATTTTTAATTGAATATTATGCGCGCATTAAAAATAGTTGGCATCATTGTAGTTGTATTACTGGTAGTTGTATTAATCGGAAACAACAAAGGCTGGTTTAAACAAGGCGGAGGCACGCCAGTTACGGCAGACAAGGTTGAAAAACGCACTGTGGTTGAAACCGTTACTGCCAGTGGAAAAATTTATCCCGTAAGTCAGGTTGCCATCGCTGCCGAGATCTCAGGAGAAATTGTTGACCTCCCGGTAAAAGAAGGCGACAAAGTAAAAGAAGGTGATTTATTGATGCGCATCAATCCTGATCTTTATGAAAGTCAGGTAGAACAGGCACAAGCTGCTCTTGATAATACAAAAGCACAATTGTCAACTGCACGGGCTCGCGTAGTGCAAGCGAAATTGCAAAACGATAATGCAAAAATTGCTTTTGATCGTTCATCACAATTGTTGAAGGACAAAGTAATTTCTCAGGCTGAATACGAGCAAGCACAATTAGCGTATCAAACTGCGCAAGCGGAATACCAAATTGCACAAGAAAGTGTAACGGCAATGGAATATACCGTAAAAAGCAGTGAAGCCATGCTTAAAGAAATGCGCAACAATTTCAAGCGCACTGCCATTTATGCACCTGCTTCAGGAACTGTTGTAGGATTGAATAAAAAGAAAGGAGAAAAAGTATTAGGAACTATTCAAATGACCGGCGACCAATTGATGACCATTGCCGATCTTACCAATATGGAAATACAGGTCGATGTATCAGAAAATGATGTGTTGCGTATTGATGTTGGTGATACTGCAGAAATAGAAGTAGACGCTTATTTAAATCGCACGTTTAAAGGCGTGGTATTTCAAATTGCCAATTCTGCCGGCAGCAGCGGCTCGGTTTTGTCGGCCGTAACTGATCAGGCTACCAACTTCAAAGTGAAAATTTATATCCTTCCTGAAAGCTACAAAGACCTGATGGATGCAAACGGCGATAAATATCCGTTTTATCCGGGCATGAGCGCCACCGTTGAAATTAAAACGGAAGTTTCTCGCGATGTATTGGCAGTTCCAATCCAGGCGGTAACAGCAAGAGAAGACACTTCAAATACCGATAAAAATAAACCGGTAAAAGAAATAGTTTTCTTGATGGATGGCGATAAAGTAAAAGAAGTAACGGTTGAAACAGGTTTGCAGGATGACGCTTATATCGTTATTAAAAAAGGGTTGTCGGAAGGCGACCGGATTGTCAGTGGTCCATATAATACTATCACCAATGTACTCAAAGACGGCGATCCGGTGAGCGTAGATAAAAAGAAAGTAGAACCGAAGAAATAATCCAATAAATTTAATTCAATGATTTTAGCGACAGTTGCAATAGTAGCTGTCGCTATTTTTTTGTGTATGGCATTTGCAGCTTGCAATTTCCTATTGTCATATTCCTATCAGATTTCATATTTTGATATTGCCGTATATCAGCCTGGCGTTTTATTATCTAAACATGTCCTATGGCACAAATGGAAATCAAAGGTGCTGAGCATGGTAAACGCACCCGCAAGCAATTGTTTGTAGACCTCACGCCCATGGTTGATCTGGCATTTCTGCTGATCTCCTTTTTCATGCTTACAACCGTATTACAGGAAAACAAAGCCATCAGGTTAAACATGCCTGAAACCGAAGGTCCGGATACAAAAATTTCGATGGACAGGCTTATTACGCTGATTGCAAACGACAATAATCGCGTTTGGTACTACTATGGCGACAAACCGGAAAACGGCGCATACACCGACCTGACGGCATCGGGCGTACGCAATGTGTTGTATCAATTTCACGACAAAGTGATATCGGAGCAAAATCGAGAACCCATTTGTCTGATAAAATTCACCGGCAAAGCGGATTACAACAGTATGGTTGGACTTCTCGACGAGATGGATATTACAGATTATAATATTTATGCCATCCAGGACCTCACCGAAAGTGAACTTGCTATTCAGGCATTAAAATAAATAGACGGCATTTATGGAAAAATGAATACGCTTTCATCATACCATTAAATCGCACCTATATGTATAACCCTGAAACCTATCTCAACGCCACGATTAATGATATCGTGTTTGAGGACAGAAACAAAGCTTATGGCGCCTATCAATTGCGCAAAAACGAATCGCGATATGTTACCTACGCCATGTGTGTTGGCTTATTGCTAACCCTGATGATGACGGTTTTCAGTTTGAAGGCGAATCGCTCTGAAGAAATTGTAACAGGTCCTATCGTTATCGCTTGTCCAACGGATGTAGATTTTCCGCCGTTGGTAAAGAAAATTGAACTCCCTCAACCGGAACTACCTAAACCTGTTGCGCAAAGACCAACTGTTGCTTACACAACTATGGTAGCAAAAGACGACAATGCTGTTACCGACGATAAGGTAACAACCATCGACGATCTGAACGGCAAAGACATCAGCACAAAAAACAATGATCTGCCACCAACAGACGAGAACAATCCGCTGATTGAAAAACGAACAGTGGTTACAGAACCTGTTGTGAAGAAAAAAGAAATCATTCAATTCCCTGAACAGGCACCTGAATTCAATGGCGGATGGACTGCATTACAGGAGTATATTGCAAAAAAAATACGCTATCCAAAAGGCAGTAGTTATATCGATGCCGAAGGAACAGTATATGTATCATTTGTAGTGTTTGATGACGGTACTATCGGTGAGGTAAGCACCGTTCGCGGAATCGGCATGGGCTATGATGAAGAAGCTGAAAAAGTTATCGCTTCCATGCCTAAATGGTTTCCCGGAAAACAAAACGGCAATCCGGTGAATGTGCGCATGACACTACCTATTAAATTTCAGACACTTGATTAAATCGAGATCAATCGCTGACATAGAAGCCCGGGAATTATTCCGGGTTTCTTTTTTT
>JAIBBA010000167.1 GCA_019694895.1 Chitinophagales bacterium | reverse complement strand
TCGCGATTAAAATTCATGCGCGTTGCCAGTTCTGTGTCACTGATATGATGTTCTGACATGCTGCGATAAATATCTTCTATATTATGCTGATATGTTTGTTGTGCATGTTTCAACAATGCTAATAATTCATCTGAAACGACATCGCCTTCAGCTGATTGCCATTTATTTAATGTCAATTGCATATAAAAGTGACGAACATCAATGCGCATATTTTTTAGAAATGCATACTGCTGTTCATCGGCAGAATTTTGCCATTCATGCAAATCATCAAACAAATCTTTGATACATTTTGAAGCATACATGGCACTGCGCACTCCGGCTATCAGTTGTTCTACCATGATAGCATCATCAGGTTCGAGGTTTTGTGATTTTAATCTGATATAATAAGATTGTATTTCACCGTACTGTTCCTTTAACAACATGTACCGTAATGCAAGTGGTTGCTGTTCAGTATTACGCTGATGAAGAATCTCGGCAAACTCAGGCATCATGGGTATTTCAGTGTCATGCAGGTGAAAATTATGGGCATTGAAACTCATGCATGCGTGTATGAAATATCCCGTTTCTTTCTTCAATAGTTCAAGCCCTCCATCAGGAATAACTGGTGTATGCGGCGTAATAAATAATGAAGCAATAGCCGGCTCGGTGTTAAATGATTTTTCAAGCCTATTGCTAAAAGCTGACAGAAAGGGAAAAAATAAAATGATGCTCATCAAATTCATCCCTGTTTGAAATACTGCCAATCCGATTAATGGATCGCGCACGTGCATGATTTCTGTAATACATATTTCTGCCGGTCGCAATAATGCAAATGCGACAATTGTAGTCACTAGGTTATACATGAAATTGCCAACCGAAATTCTTTTTTTCACCGGTACACCATCTAATGCTCCGAGAATTAATTTCACAGAAGTTCCTACTTCCGACCCAATTACAATTGCCATGGCATCGCTAAAGCCGACTGCAGAGGCATATAATAAACTCAAAGTAATAGCAACTGTTGCGGCAGAAGATTGCGTGATGGTTGTTGCTATGAAGCCCAAAATCAGAAAAACAAATGCTCCACTATCCCGGAAGCGCGACATCGCCTGAATAATAGCCTCATCCTGTACTGATTGCTGCATAAACCCCAGACCAATGAATAAAAAGCTGAAGCCCATAAAAAATCGGGCAATCGACGAAAATTTCTTTTCAGGGAACACAAATAGCAGCAATCCCGCTACTCCGGCAACGGGGAGGGCATACATTTCAATCTCGAGGCGAAATCCGATGGTGGCAACGATCCAGCTATTGAGGGTAGTGCCCAGATTAGTGCCCATAATCACGGCCAGCGCATTTTTCAGGGAGATTATTCCACTTCCCGCAAATGCCAGAACCAGAAAATTGACCACAGAACTGCTTTGTAATGCCGCCGACAATACTGTTCCCCCGAAAACCGCTCTGAAAGGTCTGCCGGTTTGCCTCCTCAAAAACAGCTTAAAACGCCGGCTCATAAGGCTTCTAAGCGCCTTTTCAAGCAGTTGTATCCCGAACACAAAGACCCCAATTCCCCCCAGCAATAAACCGATGTTCAATCCCATAAATGGCTGTTACAGGGTTAAACTTAGTTAACAATGCCGCTAAAAACAATGACAAGGCGCATTGCCAACAGCTTTAAACAGGCTTCAATAGGGCATATTATATATCTTTACCGCCGCTAATCAGCACTTACATGAAGAGTTTCAAAAGTATCAACAACCTTACAGGATGGATCGTATTTGGCATCGCACTTTTTGTGTATGCCAGTACTATGGAAGCTACCGCCAGTTTCTGGGATTGCGGAGAGTTTATTGCAGCAACGTATAAACTACAGGTAGTGCACCCGCCGGGAGCGCCAATCTTTTTGATGTTAGGTAAAATTTTCAGCCTTTTTGCCTCTACGAAAGAACAAGTGCCGGTAATGACGAACTTCTTTGCCGCACTTTCTACATCCTTTGCCATATTATTCACTTTTTGGATCATTACAAGACTCATAAAAAGAATTATGAGCCCAAATGATGAACCAACATTTTCTCAAACTATAGTCATCATCCTCAGCGGTGTTATTGGTGCTTTGGTTTGTTTGTTTATGGATAGCATGTGGTTCTCAGCTGTTGAATCGGAAGTTTACGCATTGGCAACATTTTTCTTCGTGATTATTTTCTGGTCGATGGTAAAATGGGAAGCCCACGCCGGTGATCCTAATTCTGATCGCTGGATATTATTCATGGCCTTGCTTATGGGATTATCTATTGGCGTACACTTATTAGCCTTGCTTGTGGTTCCTGCTATCGCATTGATATATTATTTCAGAAATTATAAATACACCTTCAAAGGTTTAATGTATGCCTTATTGATTGGTGCAGGATTAGTGGCATTTCTCCTTTATGGTCTGCTCGATAAATTTATCGGTCTAGGCGCATGGATGGATCGCGTGTTTAATAACTTCGGAGCACCATTCGGCACCGGTCTCATTATTTACGGAATTATGATTGTTGGCGGTGTAGTTTGGGGTATACGCAAAGCCATAGAAAAAAGCAATCGCGTATTATATCTCGCTTTGATGTCATTCACTTTCCTTACGATTGGTTTGACTTCTTATGCAATGGTGTTGATTCGCGCTGAGGCAAATCCCGTTATTAATATGAACGGTATTAATGATGTGCACTCATTTCTATCATATCTTAAACGCGAACAATACGGAAGCAGGGAATTGTTATACGGACCTTTCTGGACAGCACAACCTGTTGAATACGAAAAAGGAAAAGCTAAATGGGGTAAGGTTGAAGGAAATGATAAATATCAAATTATTTCTCATGAATACAAGCCGGTATATAAAATACCGTCAGAGTATGCCAACAGCCCTGAGGCACAATTGCTGATTCAACGCAACCGCCAGATACTATTCCCAAGAATGGGATCACTGGAGGATCGTCATGCCGGACTTTATTACAATTTCGCCAATGTGCCTCAAGGTCAGGAAGAAACGTACGTTCCGACAGGTGGAGACAATATGCGGTTTTTTGCTAATTATCAGCTCGGACACATGTTCTGGCGATATTTCATGTGGAATTTCTCAGGACGTCAAAATGATTCACAAGGAAATTTCTACGATTTATATAAAGATGGAAACTGGGTAACCGGAATCACAGCGATTGATAAATCAAAAAATCCGCAGTTAGTAGATGTGCCTGCAGAATTAAGTGATATCGATTCGCATAACGTATATTATATGTTGCCGTTTATCATTGGTATCATTGGTATGGTGTATCAATTGAGAAATGACAAACGAGGTTTTGCTATTGTATTCATGTTATTCCTCTTTATGGGATTCATGAATATCATCAACATGAACCAGCCACCAACAGAACCACGTGAACGCGACTATGCACAGATTGGTGCATTCTTCGCTTTTGCACTGTGGGTTGGATTAGGCCTGGCTGGTATTGTGGATATGGCTAAGAATTTTGCCAGCAAAAAAGTATTGCAAGAATATGCACTATACAGCTTACTGATTTTATTGGTGATGTATTTTACAGGACTTACCATGTATAAGTTCACTACCATCGCTTATGTAATGATATATACTGTAGGCTTTATGTTTGTTGTCGGCTTTATCGGCTCGCTGATTTATAAGGCAACAAAAAAAGAACTCACTGTCGGCATTGTTGCATTCCTCATGCTTGCTCCTGCGCCATATTTAATGGCAACACAAAACTGGGATGATCACGATCGCAGCGATCGCACTTTTGCTCGTGATATTGCGCGTAATTATCTGGAATCATGCCCTCCGAATGCCATCTTGTTTACACAAGGCGATAATGATACTTATCCATTGTGGTATGCTCAGGAAGTGGAAGGAATCAGAACAGATATTCGCATCGTAAATCTTAGCTTGCTTGGTGTCGACTGGTATATCAACCAATTGCGCAATGCAACGAACGATTCTAAACCGATAGCATTAACATTAGGACCTGAAAAGATTTTAGGCGACAAGCGAAATCAAATCGTTTCCAACGATAAGAGTAAGTTCAAGAATACCACTATGGATATTAATGACTTCCTCAACTTTGTTGGTCAGGATGATCCGAAATATCAGATTTACAGTGAAGGTTTAGAAGATTATTTCAGCTACATGCCTACTGATAAATTAAAAATTTCCATCGACAATGAAGCAATGAAATCTCAAGGTATCGTTCCGGAATCATTACAGGGCGATATGCGCAAAGAGATTAGCTTCAAACTGACAAATAAGACGCTGTTGAAAAACGACTTAATGACATTAGACATTGTTGCCAATAATATCAACAAGCGTCCGATTTGTTTCGCGGTGAGTGTTACCGGCGAATCACATCTTGGCATGCAAAAATATCTGATGCAACGCAATATGGTATATCAATTAATGCCGGTGGAAATGGAAAATGCCAAAGGTGTTATGGATGGTTTCCAAAAAGGCATTGAGACTGATATCATGTATGATCAATTGATCAACCAGAAAGATAAATTCACTTACGGTGGTGTTGAGAAAGGAAAACCTATTTATATGGATCCAAGTGCTTACGGCAGTATTTTAACTGCTAAGTATTTGAATTATCTCGACCTCGTAAAATCGTTGAATGATGAACGCGCTTACCTTGAAGCGCAGGCTCGTCAGATGATGAAAGATACCGTTAATCAGGAATACACTGAGGTTGGACAAGAATTGATGAAGGAGAGTGCCGCTAAGAAAGAAAAAATGATTACGGTTCTCGACCAGATGATGGTATTATTCCCTGATACCAGTGTTCCTTATGATAACAATATGGTGAATGTTGCTCAGCTTTATCAGCAATTAGGTAAACCTGAAAAAGCATCTGAAATCATTAACACGATGATGCCGCGCACATTCTCGGAACTTGAATATTATTATCAGATGGCTCGCAACAGCACTGCAACGGCTCAAATGTATCAGGATGATCAGATGCGTTCTGAGCAAACAGTCTACCTGGGTATAGAAATACTTAAAAAATCTGATGCAAAGGATCAAGCTGACACTTACGATAAACAGTGGGAAGCTCTTCGCATGAAATATGGCATACCCGATTTAAATGAGAGAAGGAGAAGGTAATTTTAAACGCAAGAAGTTCGACAATCTGGTTTTCGGGAGACAACCGGTTGTCGAACTGCTTATGCGTGAATCGCCGGTAGACAAAATTTTATTGTCGAAAACTGCCCAAGGCGATATTATACCGCAGATAAAACATCTTGCCGGCGAAAAACAGGTTCCCGTGCAGTACGTTCCTGTTGAAAAATTAAATCAACTTACCGGTGGCAATCATCAGGGTGTAATTGCCTTTACTGCCGCCGTTGCTTTTCAAAAAATCGATGATATACTTCCGTTTATCATTGAAAAAGGTGAAGTGCCGCTGATTTTAATATTAGATGGCATTACCGATGTGCGCAATTTTGGTGCTATTGCCCGAACGGCTTATGCCGGAGGCGTACATGCCATCATTATTCCTGCACATCATGCAGCCCCCGTTAATAGTGATGCCATGAAAACCAGTGCAGGCGCGCTGGCAGAAATTCCTATTTGTCGCGAAAAGAATTATGAGTTAGTATTGAAGTATCTCAAACTAAACGGCTTGCATATTATCGGTGCAGATGCACATGCCGATAAATTTATCTACAACAGCGACCTCACGGTTCCTACAGCAATTATCATGGGTTCTGAAGATGAGGGTATCAGCGCAATTTCACGCAAGCATCTCAGCGAAACAGTAAAAATTCCCATGCAAAATTCCTTCGATTCTTATAACGTATCTGTTGCAGCAGGTATGATCATTTATGAAGTGATGCGTCAACGCGC
>JAIBBA010000166.1 GCA_019694895.1 Chitinophagales bacterium | reverse complement strand
TTGCCATGACAGGCTGGCGCCTCGGATTTATTGGTGCGCCTGTTTGGATTGCTAAGGCCTGCGATAAAATGCAAGGTCAATATACCTCAGCAACTTGTAGTATCACACAGCGAGCCACAATTGCTGCACTGACCGGAGATATAGAACCGATGTTGGTCATGAAAGATGCATTTTTACGTCGCCGCGATCTTGTTTATGGTTTGTTGAAAGCAATACCGGGACTAAAGGTCAATAATCCGCAAGGTGCATTTTATTTTTTCCCTGATGTGAGCAATTATTTCGGGAAACAATATCAGGGGCAGATTGTCAATAATGCGGATGACATGGCCTTATATTTATTGAATGAAGGTAATGTTTCTGTGGTAACAGGAAGTGCCTTTGGCGATCAGAATTGTATTCGTTTGAGTTATGCTACCGCAGATGAAAAGCTCATTGAAGCAATGAAACGAATGGCTGATGCACTTTCAAAATTGCAATAACAATGGCGACATCAAAACCAGATATAAAAAAACTATTCCGACAGTTCAGCGACATGCGTGTAATGATTGTCGGTGATGTGATGTTGGATAAATATATCTATGGTCAGGTTGATCGCATTTCTCCGGAGGCACCGGTTCCAATTGTTGATGTACGCAGTGCCACCGCAAGACCGGGAGGAGCGGCTAATGTTGCGGTGAATATTGCCGCATTAGGTGCCACACCGTATTTGTTTTCCGTTACCGGTAAAGACCATGATGCTGACTTGTTATGCGAGTTAATGGAAGAACAACATATCGACCCACAATATCTTTTACATGCTGCTGATCGCATCACAACATCAAAAATGCGTGTGGTTGCCAAGCAACATCAAATGCTGCGAATCGACCATGAAATGCAGGATGAATTGCAAGAAGAAACCGCCATCACATTCCTGCAAAATGTTGTTGGATTCATCAAAAAGAAAAAACCACATGTAGTTATTCTGGAAGATTATGATAAAGGTGTTTTATCGGCATCATTGATTACAGAAATAATCAGCAAATGTCATACTTTGCATATTCCTGTTGTTGTAGATCCAAAGAAAAAACACTTCTTCCATTATAAGGGATGTACCCTTTTTAAACCAAATCTTCGAGAACTGCGCGACAGCCTGGATGGAAATCCGTCAACAGCAACCATATCTGATATGAAACTTGCGGTTGCAGCCTTGCAAACGCTTATGCCGCATCATATTTCTATGGTTACATTGGGGGAATATGGTGTATTTATTCAGGAAGGGAAAAAATCTCGCATCATACCTGCACACCATCGCAATATTGCCGATGTGAGTGGCGCCGGAGATACTGTGATAAGTGTTGCTGCATTATGTCTTGCTGCAGGTGCTGATATATTTACTACCGCAGCTATCAGTAATCTTGCCGGCGGATTAGTATGTGAACATGCGGGTGTTGTGCCTGTAGATAAGCAACAATTGTTGAAGGAAGCTTTAGCGAATTAATTATACTATTGTCAGCGAGATCTAATCGCTTCTACAGGATTCATTCTACTTGCGGTAATGGCAGGAACAATACCTGCAACTACACCCAAACTTATGGAGATAATTGCTCCAATTGCGATGTTTGTCCAGGATAAAATAAATCCGAAGTCAGATAGATTTTCTGCAACTAACATAAGCACCCAAACCAATAGCAATCCGAACAAACAGCCAATCAAGGAAAGTACAATTGCTTCAATTAGGAACTCGGTGAGAATTAAATAATTTTTTGCGCCGAGCGATTTTTTTATGCCAATTACATTAGTTCTTTCTTTAACGCTTACGAACATAATATTGGCAATACCAAATCCACCAACCAGAATGCTAAATCCACCTATGATCATGCCCACCATATTGAGCGCTGCAAACAGATTATCAAGTGCATCGGCTGCAAGTGTAATTTCGTTCACTGCAAAATCATTTTGTTCAGCAGGTCGGAGATTTCTGATATTACGCATGATGGGATAGATCTCATCCTTTATTTCATCGGCTGTAACACCTTCTTTAGGACGCACTTCTATCATAGGATCTATCATAGGACTATTCATATCCACAATGCGACGGATATAATTAAAAGGAATGATGATAGAATTATCGTTAGAAATATCGATGATGCTCTCCCCTTCTTTTTCTAATACACCAATCACGCGCAATTTAAATTGAGAGCCGTTTGCGCGCACCCAAAAATATTTCCCAACCGGTTGAAGTCCACCAGGAAATAGTTCTTGCGCCACTTCATAACCCAATATCGCAACTTCAGAACCACCAACAGATTCACCATCTGTAAAATATCTTCCACTCATGAAATTCATGGTGTACACTTCATCATACTGGCTGGTTACACCGCTGATGGAAGCATTTTGCAAAGTATGATCCATGAATTTCACCTCTTGTGGCGACAACCATGTTTCAATGGCAACTGCTTTTGCAAGTGTCAATTTATCGCTGAGCTGCTGGAATTCATCATACTTCATGGTCGGACGTTTCACATATTCCCACCATGTATATTCTTCATTACTGAACTGCCAGGGCCAACGTGTGATATAAATCATGTCGGTGCCTAATTTATTCAGCCCGCTTTCCATATTGCGTTTAAGCGAGTCTACGGCACTCAACACAGCTATGATACAGAAGATACCTATAGATACACCAAGCAGGGAAAGTGATGTACGCAGCTTGTTGTTTCGAAGTTCCTGAAACACCAAACCCATCGTTTCTGCAATCGTTTTGAAAAAAATCCCTAGCATCTGCCACAAAGTTATCAGATAAACGCGGTGAATTAGTTATAGAATGGTTAATTTTGCGCCCTTGTCGGCCTAACTTCAGGCTCACAATAACTAAAACCCGTAAGTTTTATGAAACTATCCAAATTCAATTTCGAGCTTCCCAAAGACATTATTGCCCAACATCCTACTGCCGAGCGCGATCAAAGCAAGATGATGGTGGTACACAGGAAAACAGGCAAGATCGAACACAAAAAATTCAGAGACATTCTTGGCTATTTCGATGAAAACGATGTGATGGTATTGAATAATACCAAGGTTTTTCCGGCAAGATTGTATGGCCGCAAAGAAAAGACAGGTGCCAAGATTGAGGTATTCATGCTTCGTGAATTGAACCATGAGATGCATTTATGGGATGTTCTGGTAGACCCAGCCCGTAAGATTCGTGTAGGCAACAAATTGTATTTTGGCGATGATGATATGCTGGTTGCCGAGGTGGTTGATAACACCACTTCTCGCGGTCGCACCATCCGCTTTTTACATGACGGCACTGCTGAAGAATTGCGTCGTATTCTCGAGATCATGGGAGAAACACCACTTCCAAAATATATCAAACGCAAACCCGAAGAATCTGACCGCGAGCGCTATCAGACCGTTTTTGCGAAACATGAAGGAGCGGTGGCTGCTCCAACTGCCGGTTTACACTTCAGTCGAGAGTTAATGAAACGCTTGGAGATCAAGGGTATTAATTTTGCAGAACTCACACTCCACGTAGGTTTGGGCACTTTCCGCAGCATTGATGTGGAAGACCTAAGCAAGCATAAAATGGATGCCGAATACTTCAAAATAGATCAGAAATGTGTGAATGTGGTTAACAAAGCTCTCGATGAAAATCGCAGAGTATGTGCCATCGGAACAACTTCAATGAGAGCCTGTGAAAGCGCAGTTGCTGCAACAGGACGACTCAAAACAGAAGAAGGATGGACCAACCTCTTCATTCATCCTCCCTATGATTTCAGCATTTGTAACTCTTTGGTTACGAATTTCCATCTACCCAAAACAAGCCTAGTCATTATGACTGCTGCATTTATGGGTTATGACCTTACCATGGAGGCATACAAGGTGGCAATGAAAGAAAAATACCGCTTTTTCAGTTATGGTGATGCCATGCTGATTGTTGACTAAGAGATATCCTCAAAAAAAAATCCTGCCGATGAGCAGGATTTTTTTTTTGTTTCAACCGGATCAATATTCATCCTCGTTGAAATAAAAGTCGTCGTGGGTAGGATAATCACTCCAGATATCCTCGATACCTTCATAAAATTCTCCTTCATCCTCTAATTCCTGCAGATTCTCGATCACTTCAATAGGTGCTCCCGAACGAATAGCATAGTCAATCAATTCATCTTTGGTGGCAGGCCATGGTGCATCTTCAAGATATGAGGCTAGTTCCAGTGTCCAATACATAATTAAGTCCGCGATTTTATTAGGGCGCAAAAATATACCTTTTTTCAGGTTTTACAACTTGTATTGTAAACAATCTGTGCGTCAAAGCGAAAAATCGCTGAAATGCTTACCAGTAAAGGGTTACAGGATTGAAAAAATATCTGTATATACAAGAATACAGCACTATCCCCGCGGTCGCCATGCTACTTCATCTATTCCCAGATCATGTGCAATTTTGCGTGCTGCCACAAAAAGATAGTCGCTCAAACGGTTTAAGTAGATAAGGATTATTGGTTCAACATGTTCATTTTCAGCCAGATGCGTAACAATACGCTCTGCGCGGCGACAAACAACTCTAGCCAGATGGCAGTATGAAACTGTGATATGTCCTCCCGGAAGAATAAAATTTTGAAGTGGGGCCAATTCAGCATCCATAGCGTCCATGGCATCTTCAAGCTGCTTCACATCAGCATCAACTAAATCGGGAATTGACATTTTTGAACGCTCCGGGTCAGATGCCAGTGCAGCGCCAACGGTAAATAAGCGATCTTGAATGGTACGCAAAACATTGCGAAGGTCTTCATGCATCTGTTGGTCCAAAATCAATCCTATACAAACATTCAGCTCATCTATAGTACCATAAGCCTCGACACGAAGGTGGTGTTTCGGGACGCGAGTGCCTCCGATCAGTGAGGTTTGTCCTTCATCACCCTTTTTAGTGTAGATCTTCATGTTTTCCGGTAAAATTTAGTAGTTATCAGGATACCAAATTTTTACGTAACTCTGTGGGATTCAGCTTGTTAGCATTAACTTCATCACGTTCGATCACGCCATCGCGAATTCGAATAATACGATGCGCATATCGGGCTATATCCTCTTCATGAGTTACAATGATCACTGTATTGCCCTTTGCATGGATATCTTCAAACAATTCCATGATCTCATAACTGGTCTTTGTATCGAGATTACCTGTTGGCTCATCGGCAAGAATAATAGAGGGATTATTTACTAAAGCTCTGGCAACAGCAACACGCTGACGTTCGCCGCCCGATAATTCGTTTGGTTTGTGGTGCATGCGATGCCCGAGTCCTACAGCCTGCAATATAGCAGTTGCTCTTTCAACCCTTTCATTGCGTTTTATGCCGGCGTAAATGAGCGGTAGAGCTACATTTTCAATACCACTAAGCCTGGCAAGCAGATTAAAAGTTTGAAATACGAATCCAATTTCTTCATTTCTCACCGTTGCCAACTGATCTTCGTTCATACGGCTGACATCAGTGCCATTGAGCACATATTGGCCTTTGGTAGGTTTATCCAGACAGCCTAGAATATTCATCAGGGTACTCTTTCCTGAGCCTGAAGGTCCCATAATAGCAACATATTCATTTTTTGCTATGGTAGTATTCAAGCCCTTCAGCACCTCGATCCTCATTTTACCGAGGTCGTAGGTTTTGCGGATATTGGAAAGCGTAATGATATCGCTCATAATTACTTACGGATCACTTTAGGCACCTTAAAATAATCGCTGTCGGCAAGTGGGGCATTTTTCAGTGCTTCCTCTTTCGAAATGTCCATATGAGGCTCATCAGGACGCATAACATTGATAGCAGGGTTAACGTAAACCAGAGGTTCCACTCCGGATACATCAACTTCTGAAAGCTTATCAACAAAATCAAGCATATCTGAAAGGTTCT
>JAIBBA010000165.1 GCA_019694895.1 Chitinophagales bacterium | reverse complement strand
ATTGAGCCCTTTCTCGCGCATGGCCTTCTGAACTTGATGTTCATTGTAGGTTGGCATGGATTCCAAAATATGGAATAACGCTAAATACTTTTTCTCCTCCCCGACAACATGCCGTTCCGAGAAAGCTACAAATTGTCGCTTCTCTGACATAGTGAGTGCATGTATCAATGTATAACAATGACTTACTGCCATAAAAGGGCTAAATCAGACTTCATAAAAATAGGCAAAAAACTACAAATGCTCACCAGACAACTATGTTGCAGTCCGATGAGCATTTGTAAGCTTATCATGAAACATTCCTACTTTACAATCGTCACCTGTTCAGTTTGGCTGCTGTTGCCATTGGTGATGTGCACGATATAATTTCCTGCATACAATGTCTTTGTATCAAAATAGGTTATCGTTTGCCCTTGAGCTATTTGCGTTTGTGCCAACTGTCTGCCATTTAAATCATAGAGCGTAATAATCAAATCGCCGGAAGTAATACCTGCAGCTTGTATTATGAGTAAATCTGCTGTCGGATTTGGATAAATGCCGATATGCATATTGTCAAAATTATTATCGCTGATGGCAACTGTTGGCGTATAAACTGTCGTTGCCTCCGTAACTGAAGTAACGGCTCTGTTCGCATACACACCATAAAAGCTTGGCCCTACAACATATGGATAAGCGGAATTCCAATTCTCATCAACAGTAGCAAAATATGCATAAGTGCCCTCAGGATATTCGGGTGTTACACAAAAACGACCGTTGTGATCATCAAGATAATCTTGTTCACCCGGATGAGCAATGAATTCATAGTCCTCACGAAAATATCCTAAAGGATATGTAGCACTTACATCCGGACCATCATCTACATTACTACCATCGGCGGCATGTGTGCGTTCTGTAATACTGCGTAATTGGTAACTTGATTTGATGCGCACGATCCCACCTGTACCATCCGCATTTTTATAACCATAAGCTCCATAGATGGGATAACCATCATATGCAAATCCTATCAATGGCGAATGTGCATTGCTGTCGATCATATATAAACCATCTGCATCATATAAATTACAAACTGTCGAGATCACATTCAGGTCTAATTTAAATGCTGATGGATTTTGATGGTGATGATAATTTCCCATCGCAGGATGCCCCTTGCTGCAATCAAATCCTATCTTCTCTGCAGGCACTGCGTCGCGATTCCAGTCCATGATAGCACCGGGACCTCCAGGACAAGGCGGATTTCCCGGACCACCGCATAGTGCTGATGTGGTCGTATTCCATGCAACGCCATCGCGATAATCGAACAAGGCAACACCATTGATGAACACGCCAATGTTGCCGGGTGTTGTTGGTGTTGGTGTGCCCGTGTTTTGTTGTGGATGCAGTGGTATCTTGAAAATGATATCCTGATCTTCAGCTATCGAAGGATTGCCATCCATGAATGGTCCGGTAGGGTAGGATGGGATGCCTTTTGTGTGCACATACACATAATCGGTAGAATATTCCACCGTCTGACAATTATATAAAATGCCATTGTCTATAGGTGTGTAATTGCCTTCTACATAATATGATCCGGTTTCAGTATTATTTTGCAACCAGGAAGTAATGGCAGGGCTTAATTGTGCTTTTACTACTGTTGCCATGAACATAATAATGGCATACAATGCAATGAATTTTTTCATTGGAATTATCGGGTTTTGGAATTGGGTAATAATTCAGGTGGAAATTGATAGGCTTTATTGAAAACAAATTGCTTGTCGTCAAGGGTCAGTAAGAACGCTATCATATCAACCTTGTCGTTTGACGAAAGCGGAAACGCATGGTTTAACGACGGATCCAAAGTTGCTGAAAAATACTTTTCCGAGGTATAGTGATCTAGCACTTGCCTGAGCTGTGCGAATCTGCCATCATGCATGTATGGATAGGTGTAGCTGAGATTGCGAAGGCTGGGAATGGCAAATTTCAGGCTATCACTCGGATTGCCTGTTATCCGATAACGACCGGCATCATGTAATTGTGGATCCGGCGCAAGCCCGTTGTTGGCAAACCCTTCATTGGTAAAAAGTGGTTCCGTATGACAGCTGTTGCAATATTGTTTGAACAATTGATATCCTGCCGCTTCCTGTTCGGTAAACTGCGCTGTGCCAAGTTGCACACTATCATATTTCGAATGATCGGAAATCAAGGTTACCTGAAAAGCACCCAAAGCTTGTAATAAATGCTGACCGGTGATGACAGAATCGTTAAAAGCCTGAAAAAATAATTTTCTATAAAAAGCACTTTTTTGTAATCGTGAAACAAGATCTGCTGTTGACATATCCATTTCAATTACATTATTGATCGGCGCCAATGCCTGCACATCAAGTTGATGGATGGCGCCGTCCCACATAAAAGATTCTTTCCATGCAAGATTAAATAACGCAGGTGCATTTCTTGTGCCGATTTCACCTCGTATGCCATGACTTAATTTATGATCGGTATGTGAAAATGCATTGTAGGAGGAATGACATGATGCACATGATATCGTGCTGTCGGCAGATAATATTGGGTCATAAAATAATATTCTTCCCAAAGCTACCTTCGCATCTGTTAATGGATTCTCATCAAAGTTGTACGAAGTAGGCGGAAAATACGAGGCCTGACGAAATGTATTCGTCTGCATGGCCACGGAGGCACTCAGCAACAAACAACATCCAATTACAACTAAACGCGATCTCATTGGTTGATTACAAATGAAGCACTCATATAGGCAGCAAGCGCATGTGCCTTCGCACCGGGAATTTGCACCGTGGCATCCATATCACAGGTCACTGTCGAAAAAAATCTTTCCATGTCGAGGGTGACATTTATTTTTTCACTCGTTTTGCAGATCCTGTATGTCACTAAGGCTGTTTGATCAGGTGCATGATATCCGCCGATATGATATAGGAATTCGCGTGCTGTATCACATCCCGTCCTGATCCCTTCGATCTTGGCATTGATATACCCGCTTTGCCAGGTCCAATACATCCCATTTACCGGATCAAGCGCTCCTGCTTTAGGACCACTCATATTCGTTGCACTGTCGACACCAAGTGTGAAACGAATGCCATTAAAATGACCTTTGTATACAAAAGGGATATTCAGCGATGATGAATCACTCAGATCTATCAATATGTATTTCAGTTCAGGCTCACCAACTACTTTCGATCCATCGAGGAGGACAATATCTACGATATAAAATTTGCAAGTACTCAACGAAACAGAATCATTCCCATGACCGGTGGCATACATGGTATGTAATTGCATAGGCTCACCCTGCATAGTTGCATTGAAAGTGATCGTGCCGTACGACAGTTTTTCCGGCTTGGCAGGAAGCAGCGATAGTAGGGTAAAAAGGTAGGGTATCATCGGCCTGTTTCGGTGTATAAAGGTAGCTAATTAATTATCTGACCATTGCCAAGCGCCAAAGTTTAATCCCCAAAAACCCCCAAATCAGACTTCCTAAAAATGGCTTGTTTTTCATAAAAACAGGTTTTTGCCTGCTATATTTTTGTAAGGTGAAAAAAGGTTTTCGCCATATTACTTCAGTTATAGCCTTTGTAGTTATTGCATTTGCAAGCACCATTTTGCAAGCGCAGACCTATAATATTGCTACGTATAATGGCATGACCGTAACCACCTGTTCAGGGAATTTTTATGATAGCGGTGGCAGTGGCGGAAACTATGGCAATAACGAAAATTATGTAGTCACCTTTTGCTCTGCGTCCGGTTCGCCATTGTATTTCGATTTTACTTCAAGCTCTTCGGCATTGAACCTGGATGCCGGAACGGGCGATACACTTTTCTTCTACGATGGCCTTACCACTTCCGATCCTCTTATCGCAACCCTGGTAAAGGCTGATGACTATGCTTTCAGTTATCCCGCTGTAGGCACTTTCAGTTCCTGTGTTACCATTAAATGGAAATCCAATGCTTCTGCCGTTGATGGCGGATGGCAAGCCTCGATATCATGCGAAGAACCGCCAACCTGTGCCGATAATCCTCCGGCTGCAGATGTATTCGGCCAGGCTACTGCGGTGTGTAATCTGAATGATTATTGCGGCACCACTTCCAGATATTACGGAGAAGATGCACCATTTAATTTCGGCGGAACAGGAGGTTCTTGTCCCGGTCCTGATGATGGTTTATTTGCAGGTACCCTCGAAAATAATTCATGGCTGAAATTTATTGCAGACGCTACTTCGGCATCATTCGATTTCAATGTTACCGGTGGCGCTTCCTGCGATGGCGTGCAGGTTGGTATTTTTTCTTTCGATGCTGCTACAAATACTTTCGCAAGAAAATCGCCTTGCAATTATACCGATGGCGGATGGTCCGGTGCATTCACGCTGACAGCAACAGGACTCACCGTTGGACAAACATATTATATGATGATCGATGGTAATGCCGGGTCGAATTGCGATTATACCATAGGCGCAGGAACAGGTGTAGCAACCGTAAGCGCCGGTGCGGATCAGATCGTGTGTGCGTTCAATACCACACTCGCTGCAACAACGGCAATGGGCTCCGGAACCTGGTCGGTTGTGAGCGGAACAGGGGTGTTTGCAGATGCAACAAATCCAACTACCTATGTTTCCGGATTGTCGTATGGTATCAATGTATTCAGATGGACATCCACCGGCGGATTGTGTATGGACGTTGGCGCGTATGATGATGTGGTGGTGGAAAATACGTGTTTGCTGCCTATCACCCTTTCAGATTTTACGGCAACCGTGGTGGATGATATGGTGCGGCTCAATTGGACCACCGCATCTGAGATCGACAATGATCATTTTGTGCTTGAACGAGCCGGTGCTGATCAGCAGTTCATGGCCATCGCAGAGATCATGGGAAGTGGCACCACTACCATTCCGGTGAACTACACTTATACTGATGATATGCCACTGCCGGCGGTAAATTATTATCGCTTGAAGCAGGTGGATGTCAATGCCAATACATCAACAAGCAACGTTATTGCAATTGAATCACATTCAGATGCACAAACCTTCACTATCGGCGATTGCTACTTCGACAATGCATCAGAGGTGCTGACCATTCCATATCAGACCTCGGCATCTGTTGCATTGGACATTCAATTGTGCGACATCGCCGGAAGAATTTTATTTTCTGCTACATGCCATACCACGGCAGTAAATGATAATGCGCAAGTAGACCTGCATCACCTGACCCAAACAGGTTTGATACTCTTGCAAATTACCGGTGATAATGGCGTGCGCTCCAATCATACTTTTTGGATCAGTGAATGATGTGGGTTGAATTTTATAAAAAATTCATAAAGCAACTCTACATTAATTCAATGTTTACCATAATGGCGGTAAAAGTGCACCTCACCAGGGCAAAGTATAATGAAAAATTATACTAATTTATTCATATTTGGATGAATTATATCTTTTCGACAGAAAGCATACGAATCCATCCTTTGCATATAATTTTAACCCAATATATTCCTGCAGGTTGATCGGTCAAATCGAAGATATTAGTATTTCCTGAGCATTCAACTTGATCAAAAATTAAGGCACCATTGATATCGCTAATAGAAATTGTTACAAAAGTCCCGGAAGGCAATCCAATATTAAAAATATTGTTTGTGGGATTAGGAAATATTTCAATATTCGGAAAAGATCCATTCTGCACTACTAATCCTTCGTCAGCTAAAAAATCACAATCGTCGTCTATTCCATTGAGCAACTCGATTGCGCCTGGAAATACAGCAGGATTGGTGTCGTTGCAGTCTGTAGAATCTAGAACATATCCGGAGATTTCCATGCAGGTCAAGGTGTCTATATTCGCATTACCAAATAAATCACCATCTGCATCCTGATATAACCATGTGAAAGTCAAATTGTCGTCAATTATTCCGTTGCAATCATCATCAAG
>JAIBBA010000164.1 GCA_019694895.1 Chitinophagales bacterium | reverse complement strand
ATGCCTGCACTTGATGATAGTGAAGACTTGGCAAAATACAAGGAAAAAAATCAGTGACAATACTGATAACGAAAAAGCCCGGAGGTATACTTCGGGCTTTTTTATTGAATAGAATTTCAGATTTTAAGGATTGATCTTAGCGTAAATAAGACCGGCTATCATACCTTGAATAGTGCCGTAAACTATCCAGGAAGCAACAATTGTAATTGAAACGGATAAACCGCTGAAAGTGATCCACATGGCAGGTAATACCGCAATAAAGCCATAGATCAGTCCAACTTCCACTCCGCGCATTACAGATCTTCCTTTGAACATGTGGCGGAATCGCTGCCAGAAATATTTTAATGCCAGCGCCACGATGAATGGATGTATAAAATACAGGAAGGTGCGTTTTTCGCTGTTGGAATAAATCGGATCAAAATATTGTTCCGCAATGCCCGGTAAAAAACGCACTGAGAAAATCAATGCTACATAGCTGAATGCCAATAGTGCTGCAACGGCAACAAAATAGGCGATAAGTACTTTTTTCATATTAGTAGGTTTTGACACGTTATATTTTTAACAATATGACCAATTTGTTGGATAAAACCTTGCACAAAGGTTGCGCAGATACCATCGTCAAAAGATGACATAAGTCCCTTTCGGCGAACACTATTATAATCAGTTGAGGTTCCGCCGGTAACTTATTTTGCATTGTCAATTAAATGCATCAAAACCTTAAGATATGAAACTGGCAAAATTCATCATGATCATCGGGATACTGGTTGCCGGTATAAGATTACAGGCGCAAAACCAATATACCCTCGGTTCTGATCATAAAATAACTATTAACGGCTCAAGCAATGTACATGACTGGGAAGAAACAGCACAAACTGCTACCGGCGATGCTTCAGTTGTTTGGAATACCGATGGTTCATTTGTGATCAAATCTTTCAATTTAAAAGTATCGGTTAAAAGCATCAAAAGTGATAAAGGTTCAGTAATGGACAATAAAACACATGATGCACTGAAAGCCGATGAACATCCTTACATCACCTTTAAAATGCTCTCAGTAAAATCCATGACAAAAAGTGGAAATGGCTGGGCAGTAAAAGTGAATGGTGATTTAACCATTGCAGGGTTCACCAAAAATATTGATATCAGCGGAATGGTTTACGTTAAAGAAAACGGTAAGCTGTATATCGATGTGAGCAGAGCTTTGAAAATGACCGATTTTAAAATCGATCCTCCAACAGCACTGATGGGTACCATGCAAGTGGCAGACGACATCACCATACGATTCAAATTAAATTACAACATGAAATAATCATTTTTATAACCTATCTATAAAACCTATATATTATGAGAAACTCAAGCATCATTAGATCCGGTTTGTTAATGGCCTTTGTCCTGTTAACCGGCAGTATGTTCGCCCAATATGGCGAGATCAATTATTATAGACCATATGATAAAGGTGGTCTTAACGTATTTGAAACAAGCAAGGAATCAACAGTTCCTTACGATGGATTCAAACTGCATATCAGCGGTGGATTCACACAGCAATATCAAAATCTTTCTCACAGCAATACAGCAACTGCCGTGTTGAAAGATAATACCCTTACTCCTACAACAGGCGATTCAGTGAACATCAATGCACTGTATCCACTGGTTGGTGGTTTCAACCTGGCAACTGCAAACCTTATCATCGGTGCGCAATTGGCAGATGGTATTTATGTAAACCTTGAAAACTATATGTCTGCTCGTCACCACAACGAATTCTGGGTAAAAGGCGGATATATCCAAATTGATAAATTGCCAATGTTCGGAAATCCACAATGGTTTACCGACAACTTCACAGTTAGAGTTGGTGATATGGAAGTAAACTATGGCGATGCACACTTCTATCGCACAGACAATGCTAACGGTATTTATAATCCATTTGTTGGCGAAAATATAATGGATGCATTTGCAACTGAAGTGGCAGGTGAATTTTATTACAAACCATCGAATGGTATTATTGCCATGTTAGGTTTGTCAGGTGGATTACTGAATTCAGATGTGAAAGTATTTGTTGATCCAAATACCGGTGATACTATCAGCCGTAAACCATCTATTTATGGTAAATTGGGTTATGACAAAAAATTGAATGATGATCTTCGCGTACGTCTTACTGCTTCATTATATATGAACGGTGGAACTTCACGCAATACATTATATGGCGGCGACCGCGCAGGTTCTCGCTACTATTATGCAGGTGAAACTTCATACTATATGTCAGGATCTACATTGACTGCAGCAACTGCAACCAATAAAGCATTCTCCGGCCGTATTGATCCGGGATTTACTAGCAAAGTAACAAGCATTATGATCAATCCATTTGTGAAATTCCATGGATTGGAAGTATTCGCTACCTACGAAATGTCAAGTGGTAATGCATCATTGAGCAATACTTTAGATTCAACCGAACGCAGCTTCAGTCAACTTGCTGCCTCAGTTGTTTACCGCTTCCTGAAAGATGAACAACTTTATGTTGGTGCTCGTTACAATACTGTTTCCGGTCGTTTGTATGGTTACGACGACACTGCAGGTGATATTACTGTTAACCGCATGCAAATTGCTGCAGGCTGGTTCCCAACAGAAAATCTGTTATTGAAGCTTGAATATGTAAATGAAGATTACCTTGATTTCAAAACCGACGATTCTCGTAATGGTTTGAATTTCAAAGGTGTGATGGTTGAAGCTTCTGTAGGATTCTGATCAAGGGTTTTAATTGGGTTAACCCGCATTGTTTCGACAGTGCGGGTTTTTTAATTAGCAAATTTGGGAATTAGCAGATTAGCAAATTGGAGTTTACTTGCATGGAGACTCTCGTCTTAGTGAGCAAGTTTGAGGGTTAGCAAGTTAGCAAGTGTGGTTAATTAGCCAATTAGCTGATTAGCCGATTAGCCAATGTGGAGTGCTTTTAACGCTGGCGCGTTAATAGGGAATGCAATTATATTGCTTTGCAATATTTTAATTCCGAAGCGCAATTATCTCCCCTCTCTATCAACGATAGGAGATGGAGAGGGGCCGGGGGTGAGGCGGGTTTCGCGCAAAGACAGCGAAGAGGCTAAGGCGCAAAAGTCTAGATACTAGATACTTGATTCTAGATACTGAAAGAGGGTTAGCAAGTGTGGTTAATTAGCAAGTGTGAGAATTAGCAAATTAGCAAGTGGTGGTGCTTTTAACGCTGGCGCGTTAATAGTTAATGCAATTCCATTGCTTAATAAAATTATAATTCCGAAGCGCAATCAGCTCCCTCTCTATCGACGGTAGGAGATGGGGAGGGGCCGGGGGTGAGGCGGGTTTCGCGCAAAGACAGCGAAGAGGCTAAGGCGCAAAAGTCTAGATACTAGATACTTGATTCTAGATACTGAAAGAGGGTTAGCAAGTGTGGTTAATTAGCCAATTAGCTGATTAGCCGATTAGCCAATGTGGAGTGCTTTTAACGCTGGCGCGTTAATAGGGAATGCAATTATATTGCTTTGCAATATTTTAATTCCGAAGCGCAATCAGCTCCCCTCTCTATCGACGATAGGAGATGGAGAGGGGCCGGGGGTGAGGCGGGGGAGTGAGGTGATCTACAACTTCACGATTTGCGCTGTGTAGGTGTAATCGCCATTTACAGCACGGACATGATATATACCTGCAGGATATTTTGTGAGATCGATAATGAATTCATTGGTATGTATCAATTCAACATTATAAATAATGTTTCCTGTTACATCCGCAATGAGTATACTTGCTTCACCGGTCATTCCGGGAATGCTGATATTAAATAATGTCGATCCCGGATTTGGTGATACTTGTAAACTCAACTCAGGTTCTTGTTGTTCGATACTGTTGGCGCAAGGCATTACAAACTCGGTACCCGGACTTCCTTCAGGACAACTCTCTGTCCAGTTTGCAGGGTCATTGCCATTCAATGCAGTGTTTATCATTTGCAAAGCAGTACCGCCACCATCAGGACTGAGCGGATAAGGAGCCTCATCGTCGTAGCCAATGCTGTAACGCAATTGACCATCTTGATCAAAAATGGAAATGACATCACCCTCACCATCAAATCCAAAAATTGTAGGTCCCGTTGCATTTGTAACAGTTGGGAATTGAGCAAAGAATTTTGTTTCATCCTGATAAACAACATAATATCCGCCACCTCCGGGAATTTGCGTTCCATTTGGAATGGTAAATACGTTTTTGTTTTTATCCATCACTTTCCAACCACTCAAATCGAACGGCGACGCTGCCCAATTGTAAAACTCAAACCAGTCGCCTGCATCTTCAGTAATAGCAGATTTGTAATTGATTTCTTCTATCACTGGATTTTCAATGCAAGGTGTATATGGCAATCCGGGCGAGCCTCCAATACATCCTGCAAGCCAGTTTTCAGGCAATGACGGATCGGTAAAATAATATGGGAATTCCAATGTTCTACCATAACCATCTGCGGTGATCGGCCAAGGGCGCTTGTCATTGAATGCAAATGACATTAATACTTCACCAACGGCGTTTCGCAAGGTTACACTATCGCCTTCGTTGCGAATTGGGAAATGCAATGGTCCAACAAACGAAGAAACATCAGGATGCATCGAAGTGAATAATGCGGTATCTTCTACCAGAACCAAAAATCCGTTTGCAGGAATGATAGTGCCGGAAGGGATAAGAAATTTATTATAAAAATAATTATTGCTGAAAGTATAGTTACTTACATCAACAGCTACACCTGCAGTATTGTGAATTTCTATCCAATCACCTGATTGTAAGCTTGAGTCGCTGTTATAATTAATTTCACTGATATAAATCGGATTCGCAATGGCGGCACCTGTAAAGTTGGCAGTGAACGTAGTGTTCTCAGTGATATTTACAGTGAAAGATGGATCTGTTTCGCTGGCAATAAATGGATTGTCTGTCCAGTTGCTGAAAGTATAACCCGGATTTGCCATCACGGTAACGGTAACAGGTGCTCCATCAAAATACACGCCTGTCCAAGGGAGATCTTGTGGGATAATGGTAGAAATTTTAATATATCCGGCACCGGCAGGAGATACTTCCAATGTAACATTTACCTGATCATTCATGTCGAGGTAATTCTCTATCTCATTGCGCTGGTAATATACTCGGTTGTCGAAAAATGCTTTCAATTCTGATACTCCGTTATTCCACGTTGCGAGAGTTCCCGTTCCCCAGCGTGCGTTTTGTGCCGGAATTTCAGCTTCAATTTCATCGGCATTTACATCGATTAGCGATTCGATGCGATCCCAGGTGAAATAATAATTCATCAGATCGGCATAACGATTGATAAAGTCAATTTTGAAATCCTCATTATCCATCAAGTCATTCATCATGTTAATCTCATCACTCAGATATGGAAAGTTAATGAGTGATTGAATGCTGTTGCATGTTTCACATTCACTTCCTGCCCCTGTATCCCATAAAATAAATTTCCATTTCATGTCAGGATCATACGATCTGAAGCAGCGTAAATTGTATGCCATTTCGTCATTGTTCACAAAAAACTGCAATGCAAAATGATCGATCCAGTTTTCTTTATCTATCAATCCCAATGCCAATGCATAATCATCGGGATCTGCCATATTATGCGTGTTAAAGAAAGTCGACAATTCATTGTAGGCGGTCATCGTGCCGAATTCCGCAATATCCCAAACATCTTCACCGGCGCCTGATCGAATGAGATCAACTTTATCGGGATTTACACCAAGATTATTTCTCAGGAAATATGCATCAAGTTCTTCGCGGGCAGAATAATGTCCCCAATATTCTCCATTGATAAATGTGGCTACGTTTTGATAAGCAGGTACTACAATATTAGTAGGTAAGGCGATGCGGTTATTGATCACATCCTTCATGCGTGCTGCAGAGTTTCCCCAGTCATTGTTTGCGCGCACTCTGAAACCGTTCAACGAATCGAGATCGGGTTTTGA
>JAIBBA010000050.1 GCA_019694895.1 Chitinophagales bacterium | reverse complement strand
GGGACATCATTATCCGATGATATTTGAAATCCACCGCTGCGCATCATATTCCCTATGCCTCCACTGAAGTCGATATAATCGTTGATGCTGAATCCAAAGTCATTGACATTATTGAGCATACCTAAAGCAGCGATTTGATTTGTTTTGGTGAAGCGATATAATTTGGCAGAAGTCTGATAACGATCGTCGGTGCCATAACCTGCCTGCGCATTGCCGAGCCACATGCTTTTTTTACCATCTTTCAGCACGAGGTTGATGGTTTTGCTGCGTTGACCGTCATCGACACCTGTAAAATCTGCATCGTCGGATGTTTTATCGTACACCTGTACTTTTTCAATGGCATCAGCTGGTAAATTTTTTGTGGCCACAGTCGGATCGCTGCTGAAAAATTCTTTACCGTCTACCAGCACTTGCTGCACGTCTTCACCTTGGGCTTTAATGTTTCCGGAAGCATCCACTTCAACACCGGGAAGTTTTTTCAATAATTCTTCAGCCGAGGCATCAGGTGCCGTTTTAAAGGAGTTTGCATTATACTGCAGGGTATCTCCTAATATCTGAATAGGAATTCGTTCCGCAGTAACTTGTACCGCATCAAGTCCGATGGCAGCTGTTTGCAAAATATACACGCCTAAGTTGGTATTCGGCAGTGGCGTTGTAAGCAAGGTATCGTAGGTATCGAAGCCAATGAAAGAAATTTGCAATCTGTAAGTTCCGGCCTTTACACTCTTGATAGAAAATGCCCCTTCTGCATCTGTGATCGCAAAAAAAGCGAGTGTAGAATCCTGTGGTTGCAAAAGTGCGACGGTAGCATATTCAACAGGCTTGCTTTCGCTGTTGAAAACATGCCCACTGAGATTTTGCACTTGTGCGTTCAATCCAACAGACAAAAAGATACAAACAAGATAAATTGCAAATTTCTTCATCATTAAAATATTAATCGTTTTCAATATGAATCATTACTCTTCCTCCTGGACCCGGTTCTACGCCCATTTCCTTTAATTTCTCTTCAACAATTTTATCATATTCTTCTTGAGTAACTTTCTTTCCATCTTTAGGTTTCTTGATTTGTGAAGCATCTACATCTTTTGAAACGGCAGTTGCGGTAATCACTTCCATATCATTATTCACATGCACTTCCATTACCATTCCGGGAAGTCCGACATAATCAAGTGGTCCTGTCGACAATGGAATCACCGGTGTATACCAAGCACTTACCGTGTCTATGCTATCAACGCGAATTGCTTCCATGCAAGGATAGTTAAGCACCATTTTTTGCTTCCCTGTCAGCTTCCAACCTGAACCATCTATTGGTGATTCAATTAAAAATTTGCGCTGCATGAAATCGCGTTGCTGTGTAAGTATTTTATTTGTGAGATCACAATACATGATATTTTCAGGAGGGGCCATATGCATGATAATTTGTCCGCCGCCTTCTGCCTCCTGCTCCACATTCATTGCATCGTTTGCATTTTCAGCATTTTTATAAAGTGAAGCTTCGGTATTAAAATACAAGACTGTATTTAGTTTAATTTCACTTGGCAATCCCGGAGGAGGTGGCATATCACCTTGAATATTTATCTGCAATTTTCGGGTTGAAACGTATTGGATGGTACCGGAAGTTTGAGCCTGGGCTATCAAACCTGATAATGCCATTGTGAGTAAAAGTGTGATCTTTCGCATGTTATTGTTTTGATGCAAAGCTACAAGGCTGTGTGGAAGGGTGGGGTTAACTGAAAGCAATTTAGGTTAATTAAGGTTAAGCGGAAGTGTTAAAGTGTCTGAAAGTCCTAATTTTGCATGATGTCAATCAAGACAACATCTTCGATAGGTATTCGTCGCATTCGAGCGCTTATAGCATTATTTTGCTGCGCGATGTTGCTATTGCTGATGTTTACGGCAAGGTGGCTGCAAACGGAATATAATTCTGAAGAAATGGATCTGCACAAAGAACTCGTGCAGGAATTCATGTCGGCACGCGATCAGGTAATGGATACTGTACTGACACGCTCATTTATTGAACCGTTATTGAGCAATGAAGGCGGATTTAAAATAAGACATGTCTCTCAGGACACTATCACCTCCGGAGACTCCGTTACCATCATAGCAAAGTCATTTGACACAGATACTATGATTCGCATCACTTCATTTTGCGATACCTGCCCTACTCTTTCAGAAGCTAATCTGACAAATATCGACAGCAATAATGCCTTGATGCGAGGTGTGAAATTGTTTATTACTGAAGTTAAAGGCGATAAGGGTGGAAAAGAATTTTTTGACAGACATATTGAATTAAAAGACACCGCACTTCTTCAATCTATTTATCAACAAAATTTAGCTGACCAAGGATTAAATCTCGAAATAAAATGGGTGCATGATTCGAGCAAATTCACTTTTCCTCCACCAATGTTTGAGTACGATAGTCATTTATTTAATGAACCGTTTAAAGCTCAGGTTGATGGATATAAAAGTGTAATCCTGACCACCATGGTGCCTCAATTTCTTTTTGCGGGATTATTGATTACAGTAGTTTTGGTTGCCTTTATTTTCTCTTATCGGAATTTGCGTAAACAATGGCAATTGGCGCAATTAAAAGACGACCTGATCAGTAATATTTCTCATGAATTGAAAACACCTGTTGCCACCATGAAAGTTGCCATAGAGGCTATGCAGGAAATGGATCCGGTTGAAAAAAAGGAAAAGATACGCAGCTATTTAAATATGGCCTCAGAGGAAGTGACACGCTTAGATACCCTTGTAAATAAGGTAATGCAGTCCGTTATTGGCGATGGTGCCCACGAGTTTTTTCACACTACCTTGATCGATGTAACCGGAATTGCCAATGGACTTACCAATTATTTGCAAAGCAAGCATGTTGATATCAACGTTAGCATACCTGAAACACCTTGCTATGTGATGGGTGATGCCTTTCATTTACGAAGTGCGCTACAAAACCTGCTTGATAATGCAGCGAAGTATGGCGGCACAAAAGTATCACTTGATGTGTCACAGGGTGCTGATATGGTGCAGATATCCATCAGCGACAATGGTCCGGGTATTCCTGAAACGTATCATCAAAAGATATTTGAAAAATTCTTCCGCATTCCCACCGGAAATGTTCATGAGGTAAAAGGTTATGGCCTTGGCTTACACTATGTGAAACAAGTGACCGAAGCAGCTGGAGGTAGTATTTCAGTAAATAATAATAGCGATACAGGATGCACATTCACTTTATTAATACCGAGAGCTGATGGCAACCATTAAGATATTATATGTTGAAGATGAAGCCAACCTCGGCACCATTGTTTCGGAGACCCTGGAGCAAAAAGGTTTTGATGTGCGTCTTATTGCTGATGGGAATCTGGTGCTACAGGCATGCCTGACATTCAAACCTGATATTGCTGTGTTGGATGTGATGCTACCCGGTGTTGATGGATTTACAATAGGTAAAAACCTGCGATTACAATTTCCCGATTTACCCATTATTTTTCTGACAGCGAAAACACAAACCAAAGACGTAGTAGAAGGGTTTCAATCCGGTGGAACAGACTACATGCGCAAGCCTTTCAGCGTTGAAGAATTGATCATCAGAATACAAAATCAATTACGGTTGCGCAATGTTCAGCAAGTGGCATCTGAAATCATTCGCATAGGGAAATTTATTTATCATCCCAAAAAGCTATTGCTTGAAAATGGCGAACACAGATGGCAATTGTCGAGTCGCGAAGCAGAGGTGCTGGATGTTTTTAGTCGCTATATCAATCGCACTATAGACAGAAAGACTTTGTTATTGGAGGTGTGGGGTGATGACAGTTTTTTTCATTCCAGAAATCTCGATGTTTACATCAGAAAACTTCGCGATTATTTCGGCAGCACTAATGGTGTGCAAATTATAACATTGAAGGGAAAAGGCTATCAGTTTGTAGTAGAAAATTAAAAGGGCAACAGAAAATCAATATTCCTGTTGCCCTTTCTAATATGCCTTGCTTATTTACTTAGCAGCAAATTTATCCAGCGCACCTTTCACGGCATTTTTATTTACGGTGAAGGTCATCATTTTCAGTTTCACATAATCTTCGCTCACGTAAAGGTATCCAAAGCTAGGGCTTGCGGCGCCGCAATTGCGTGATCCGGAGCCTGAGTCTTTAAAGAGATACCAGGTTTTGCCATCCTGAACAGTATAACCAACTAAATGCATGGCGTGATCGTCGGTTGTAGCACCGGTGTTGAAGCGATATTGGCGGGCAGCATCGTCGATATTATTTGATGCAATATCCCAAGTTGGCACTACTGCGATATTATTCCAGCTATCCCATCCGGGTTCTGAAACATCGCCACCAATACTTACACTATATCCATTTTTCAAAGCAGTGTTTAAGGTCTCCATGAATTCATTTATCGGCAAGTTATAATATGAGGCATCATTCCACCAGTTGTCGGGCACATCATATTCTGCTTTTGCATAAAATGGTTTTTGCATCAGGCTCATAAAATCAACATACTCATCGGCGTTAATTTTCAATACATTTTTGGTGTATTCAATCGGCGTATAGGATTTGCCGTTGTAAGTAACGCTTGTTGGCGGTTCGCCCATGTAGTGATTGAGAATCGATTTAATTGTTGCCACCACTTCTGCTTCGTTCCAATTGTTGCTTGTTTTAATACTTTGCAGATAGGTATTCATTTCATTAAACATAGGTTCATGATCATAAAACCCGGCAGTACTTGTTTTACCGTGATAACTGTCGTAAGGAACGATCCCATATTGTTTGATCATCCATGTAGTTCCGTTTGTTTCACTTCCTTCGCCGAAGGTCATATTGCCGCGGTTGGCTACAAAATATTTGGCCCGTTCCACATATTGCCAGTAAACAATATACATTTCGCTCAGCTTTACTTCAATGTTCGCATTTCTTTTCACTTCGCTCTCATAGAATGAAGTAGTAGAAAAGCACCAACAAGTTCCGGTATTCCCCTGACTTACCGGATTGGTATGCCAAACGGTTGTATACTTGGTTGGGTCTTTAGGTGCATTGACAGATGACGCATCGATTTTAAAAACGCGATTATCTTTTGCTTCCTCAGCCTTTGCCTTGTTGATGTCGGTGAGGATTACTTCCTGGAAATAACCACTTTTGGATTGGCGATATTCAGCTTTCGTAGGCTGTTGCGCGTAGAGTGCTGTAGGAAGGCACAGCAATAAAAGTAACTTTCTCATATTGTTTGATCTGACGTCAAATATAAGTCTAATCGCCTGGAGAGGCAACGGATTCAAGGAATGTAACACACTTTAACGCAGGAGGCGCCAGTATATCCTTCGAGGTATATTCAGCAAATTGTATACCAATTGCGCGTGAGCCGGCTCTTTCACATGATCCCAAGAGGCGGGAAAAGAGTAACCCCAATAGCGCATAAATGGTCCAAACACAAATTTGGCGCGGCGTTTGGCGGCATCGCTTTCGTAGTAGCTCCAGAAATCGGCCTTTTTTTCCGGGGTTTTGTTTGCCTGGGGCAGATCGCGGGTAATGGGAACGCCAACTGCCGTGAATACCTTGCGGTAATCTTCTACCAGATGCTCAAATCTGATGATATGGTTCATCTTTTTGTGGTGAACGATACTCCAGTTGCTGTAAGGCCATTTGAAGAATTTCATGAAGTATTGTTCAAACGATGCCTGATTATCGATGATATATTGGTAGCGAACGGAATCTCTGTTTTTAGCAAGTGATTTACGCAACCATTTACCCGGGCGTTTTCTTCCTGTTGAAAAGCGTTGATCTAAATCGTTTTTGTATTTGAAATACATGCTTACGGTTTGATCCAGCGGATTGCGCACACTGCCAATGGAGGTGTATTTGCGCATTTCGGAATTCGCCTTCCTAAGGTAATCATCGTAGGTAGCATGCTTGTTGAGATACGACTCACAGCCGTATTGTTCACGTATCTCTTTGCTGATGGCCGAAGTTGCTGTTAACGGCAATTCAACAAAAACAAATTTATATCGATGATCGATTACCATTATGCAAAGTTAGGAAATTTGATGGATGGGGAATGATGATATTACTTGTGCAACTCAAAAGAAGACAATATGATTTGTGTTTGGGTTCGCGCAAAGATGCAAAGTTGCAGAGGCGCAAAGTGGTTTTTGGGCTTGATACCCGCCAGAGGCGAGCTTGACTCTAGATACTCTCTTCCAAAATCTTATATAAAGACTCCCAAGTGTAATACTTCGATGCAGTTGCTTTGGATTTATGTGCGATATGATTCCATTTTTGATTGTCGTTCAGCAATTCTGTGACATACTGAATAAACCCTGCATGCGTGTCTGAGATAAGAATATCGTGATCATGTGTAACTTTCAACCCTTCAGCACCAATGGTAGTGCAAACCATAGGGATACCGCGACAAAGTCCATTGATAGTTTTCACTTTCATTCCTGAGCCGAAACGAAGCGGTATGATATTTACTTTGCACTTCATGAAATATTCCTCCAGATCTTCCACGAAACCGGTAATGATGATATCAGGATATTTTTTGCTCAATTCGATCAGTCGCTGATCCGGATTTTTTCCGATAATATATAATTTCAATTCCGGGAAACGTTCTTTCAAAATATCCCAGCAACCATCAGCAAACCACAACAAGCCTTCAACATTAGCCTCCCATGTGAGTGTGCCAACATATACCAGGCTATTTTCCAATTGTTCGAAATCCGGGATAGGCAGAGTGATCTGTGAGTCGTCACCGATATGCAAATAATCGCGGAATTTGAGTGCTCGCTTTTGCGGATCCGGCTCGTGCACTTCATTGTCGTTGGTGCCTCCCAGAACGACATCCGCTTCTTTCACATACCTAAATTCCCAATATTTAATACGCCGTGCTTCCATACTTACCACCAATTTTTTAATTGGATTGGTTTCTACTTCAGCGAAGCGGCTCCAAATCAGGTATTCTGCATTATGTGTTCTAAAGACCACTTTTCCTTTATAATCTTTCGGAACATATTGCATCACCTCATAATGTTCAGCAACGATCACATCATATTCATGCGCAATAGATTGAATATGTCTGTGCATGTCGGCTGAATAATTTCTGAACATATTGATGGTCATCCCCTTCAAATAGCTCTTGATAAGATTCATGCCATTTCGAGGCACATTCAGCACTTCGAAATAATAATTTTTAATACCTGTATCTTCCAGAAAGGCATCTTTATATTTCACATCATCACCTTTTAGAAAACAAGCAAAATGCAGGTCATGATTACGATACAACCAGGTGCATAATTTGTAAGAATTGAAAAGACTCGCCCCATGATTTGTTGGAAACGGCAAGTGTATGGTGATATGTAATACCTTTTTTCCGGTTGACATAACAATAAATATTTTTGGTAGGGATATTGTTAATAGAAGATGAAAACAATTTACGACAATCTTCGTTTTATTGCTTCAACGATATTTTTCATGCGATGCAGGTTAAACAAAATTGCCAAAATAATTTTCACGGGGAATGAGAGATAATACCAAAGTATCATGAATGGATTTGCGCTAATCGGCTTCACCTCATAATTATAAATATGCATATTCTCACCGCATATTTTCTGGCAAAACCAAATTTCTGCTTTATTCAAACCGCCTTTTTCCCAATTTCCTGCGCGTTCCGTTTTAATTCCAAAAGCATCCGGCTTATCAGCTTCATTACTGGAACCTACTTGTGGAATTTGCAGCATATTGGCATTAAATGTTATACCGAGAAACGCACACAAGCTGCGCACTTCAGCTTCAGAAGCATTAACTAGCTGCTCGAAGTTCACATTATGTACTTGCGCGTGTCCTTTATATTTTGCCGCTGCGCGGATACTCGAATTCCACAATTTTGAAATGGTGATAGGATGATAATTTATACGCAGTCGACGTTGTTCTTTTTTCGTCATAAATCCTGCACCCATAGCTCTCCTCTGCCATTTTCTTTTTTGGCTGAGCAGCACACCTCTCGGATCACGCACCATATTTACGATGCGGGCGTCGGGAAATAATTCTAATATTTCGGCGATATAAAATACATCTTGCGGTGTTTTTTCGCAAGGTATAGACCTTCCGTTTTTACGCGTTTCGTGAAATAAAAATGCGCCTAAAACTTCGTGTGGAAATAAGTCCACCTGCATGCTATCAATAATTGCTTTCGCTTCATTGGCATGCTTTTGCAAATCCATGGTTGTGAGGTAACCATCTCGTTGAATAAAGAGTAATCGCGAAGCCAATTGTTCAGCTTCTTCGCGCGACATTTTGCGATGTTTATCGTTGGTACTCCATAACTGCTCGAAGAAATGCAATTCTTCAAGCATATATACGTCAGGATGATTTCCGAGCACCCTACGCATCATTGTAGTACCACTTCGTGAGTTGCCTACAATAAAAATTATTTTCCTTTGTTCAGTTCCGGTCACACAATAATAATTAAGGCTTCCCTACAAGATCGTCGAGTGAATTTTGAGCTACATAATGATATCCGGAGCGTGCTTTGGCATAAATAGATTTAGCGAGTGCCTCCTGCCCTGTTTGCATCATAGCTTTATATAATGGCATGAGGAATTTCCTTCTTCCTACACTATTCAGGAAGGTATCCATTGCATCGTATGAAGCAGTATAATGTCTGCGTACAGCAAGTTCGTACCATGCATCTGCAATCTCACAATTTCCGGCGCCGGTAAATTTAAATGCCTTATCGAGTTCACTCATTTTTTCCGGGCTGATGTCATCCGGCATTTGATAAATAAATCGGAGCCATTCATGTGTGCTCCATCCACTTGTAGCCAATGAAGAAGCTGCGCTACCACCTTTAAATTTTGTCACTTCAGCATCTACCTGTTCAAATCGAGTTGAGGTGATCTTAGGACAATTATCCGGTATGCCGGGACCATAGATCCATGCATTGATATCTACATCGGCAAAAGCCGCTTTATTTGGTTCGATGAGGTTTTTATTCAGGTAGTCAATAAATGCCTCGGTGGTCATTACTTTAAACCCGTTGGAAGTAAAATAACCATTTACGAAGGCATCCCATTTTTCGCGACCAACTTTACTTTCAAGCAGACGAAGAAAATAAGCACCTTTATTATAGGCGATGTCGCTGACGCCTTCATCAGGATCGCGACCTTCGAGTTTGAGTTTAAGGTGGGTATCGGCGGAATCGCTACCGAATTCTTTCACTGTTTCAACCAGCGATTCATATTCCAGCACTTTCAGCATATCGGCATAATCTTTACCGTAAAGTGCTTCCATGATGCGGTTTTCGAAATAAACAGTGAAGCCTTCGTTCAACCAGAAATCGTTCCAAGTAGCATTTGTGACGAGATTTCCGCTCCAGCTGTGCGCCAATTCGTGGGCAACCAGCGCAACAAGGCTTTTATCGCCGGCAATAATTGTTGGTGTAGCAAAAGTGATTCGTGGATTTTCCATCCCTCCGAATGGGAATGAAGGCGGAAGCACGATAACATCATATCGTCCCCATTGATATTTGCCATAAAGTTTTTCTGCGCTTTCGAGCATAGCCTGCATATCGCTGAGTTCTTCGGCACAAGCGTCGACGTAGGATGGTTCTGCATACACGCCGGTTTCTTTACCTACCGACTTAAATGCCAGATCGCCAACGGCAAGGCTCATCAAATACGAAGGAATGGGTTGCTCCATTTTGAAGCGATATATGCCATCGGCACTTACACTTTGTGGGTTTTCGGCGCTCATTAAGGCCATCATTCCTGTTGGAACTTGCACTTCGGCATTAAAAGTAAAGCGGACACCCGGTCCATCCTGACAAGGCACCCAAGTTCTGGCAAGGATGGCTTGCGATTGAGTGAACAGAAAGGGAAATTTCTTATCGCGTGTTTGTTCTGCCGAGAGCCATTGCAAAGCAGCTGCATCTGGCGATGAGCTATAGGAGATATGAACAGTTTTTGTTGATGCCGAAATGGGAATATGCAAAGCCTGACCCATCCACGGTTGTCCCGGAATGGTATCGCCAAGCGTGAATGCGGCAACATTATCGCCATCAGTGGTAACCTTAGAGATGGTTAAACCGCGCGTATCGAAGATGACCTCTTTGGCATCGGGAGATGATTTGAGGGTCCAGATTGCGGTTCCTGAAATAGTATGTGTGTTAAAATCTACTGTAGCGTGCCAATCGAGGTGCGTGCCGACAGCCACAGTGGGTTGTGCTAAGGAGTGTGGATCGTTGAATTGCATAGTATCGGTTTTGGATGCAGCATCACTCGTTTCGGGTTCATGGCTGCAGGAAGTTCCCGCAAAAGCCAGTAACATAAAAGGTAGAATGATTTTCCGCATGCCTTGAAGTATTTGGCAAATTTACGGATTCCTTAGGCGCTTTCACAGGTGAGAAAAATCAACAATATGTTTATTTAGGCTATTGGGCAGTTTCGACGATTTTTTTATTTTTGACCGCTAAAATTTTTCACTACAACCAGATACCCTTCCCAGAGAGATGTTACTCACCTTTGTGATCATCTACATGGTGGCCACCATTGCCATCGGTGTATTAGCCAGTAGATTGGTAAAAGGCTCCGGCGATTTCGTTCAGGCGGGAAGGCGATTACCTCCATTTTTCAATGCCGCAGCGCTGTTTGCCCTATGGTTTGGCAGCGAAACGGTGTTTGGTGCTTCCAGTGCATTTCTTGAGGGTGGGTTGCTCAACGTGATAGAAGATCCTTTCGGGGCATCGCTATGCCTTTTCCTATTTGGATTTTTCTTCGTAAGAAAGCTTTACAGAATGAATCTGCTTACGATTGGTGATCTGTTTCGCATAAAATATGGTCAAAATGTTGAGTTGATTTCCAGCTTCTTTATGTTGCTGACATTCTTTGGATATATAGCTGCTCAGTATGTAGCGTTGGGGATTATTTTACAAGTGGTCTTATTGCAAACAGGAATCAACATGTCGTTGCCAACTGCAATCATTCTCTGTTCAATAATAGTAACTGCGTATACCATGATTGGCGGTATGTGGGCGGTTTCGATTACTGATTTTATTCAAAGTATACTCATCGTAATTGGACTCATCATTGTGGTAATTTTTGTGGCAAATGAGGCCGGTGGTGTATCGCAGGTAATTGCCAACGCACCTGAAAATACGTTCAAGTTTCTACCGAATGCCGAGCCGATTGACATTACTAATTGGATTGGTGCATGGATGGTAATCGGATTGGGCTATATTCCATCGCAAGATGTTTTTCAAAGAGCAAATTCGGCGCGCAGTGAGAAAGCTGCAGTAAATTCAACTTACCTGGGTGCCATCATGTATTTGCTTATTGCCATGTTGCCATTGTTTATTGCACTTGCAGCGAGAGTTCTTTATCCTGATCAGGATTTTTCAGATTCACAATCTGTGCTTCCGCATATTGTTTTAGACCATACGCCACTATGGATTCAGATATTATTTTTTGGTTCCTTATTATCGGCAGTATTAAGTACATGCAGCGGTTCATTGTTGGCTCCTGCAAGCATATTAGCAGAGAATTTTATAAAGCCACTATACAAATCGAATGGGAAGCGAGAAATGACTGATAGGAAATTTCTTATCGTATTGCGATTGAGTGTTGTCGCAATAGCATTTATTTCTTTCCTTATTACGTTACCTCGACAAAACATATATGAATTGGTTGGCGAAAGTGCCACCTTTGGCATGGTGAGTTTACTTGCACCAATGACAGCCGGATTATACTGGAAAAACATCAACACGCAGGGTGCACTATTGAGTATGTTCGGCGGCCTGGTTGTATATGTTTTCTTTCAATATTTTTATCCTATCAGCATAGAAGCATTTATTCCTGCAACCATTGTCAGCTTCATTTGTATGTATGCCGGCAGATTTATCGATGAGAAGAAATCACCGCGCTATGCATCGACCCTTGCCAACAGGTTTACTAAATTTTTTAAGGATTGATTTAGACGCTCTCCGAATAACTTTTTGCTGATTAGTTTGTGTATTAATAAGGTATTTGTGGCATAAAAAAAAAGGCAACTCCCGTTAAGGAATTGCCTATATCTTTTGATAAGGTAACTTAATTTATAATGCGTCGATTGACTTAGCGAGGAAGGTGAACGAGAATGGCAATCCTATCCAGAAAAACTGGCTTAGGTTGAACACCATCCATACTGTAGCGGCGCTAAAAAGAAGACCTAACAAGAGGAACTTCATATTTACCTTGATCTCGTATTTTTCTTTTTTGGTATTTTCCATAGCTGTAAATTGACCCGACAAAGTTACGCATCAAAATCGGATTTCAAAACCTTGGTGGTGGAAAACCCACAAATTGCCCAAACCCTATGTAATCGGGCATTTGGCAGGTGATTTTACCCAACAACATTACGGAAAACCACATCGCCCTGCGCTACATCCACCTCTATTTCGGCGCCGCTGCCGGCAGTTACCTCTCCCGCCAATATCCGTTTTGAGAGGGTATTGACAATCTCCTTCTGGATGACTCTTTTCAGTGGTCGGGCTCCAAATTGAGGGTCAAAACCTTCATCGGCGAGCCAGGTTATCAATGCAGGAGTGAATTTCAGTTTTATATCCCTTTCGGCAAGCAAATCGGCCAACAAATGCAATTGAATTTCAACTACGCCTCTGATTTCGCTTCGCAACAACGGTTTGAACATGATAATCTCATCGATACGATTAAGAAATTCCGGTCTGATGGTTTTGCGAAGCATTTCCATTACTTCAATTCTTGTGGTTGCCGTTACTGCCAGCAAATTATCTTCATTCACACCTTCGAATCGCTCCTGAATGATATGTGAACCGATATTGCTGGTCATGATGATGATAGTGTTTTTAAAATCAACAGTGCGACCTTTATTATCGGTAAGCCGACCATCATCCAATACCTGCAACAGGATATTAAATACATCGGGATGCGCTTTTTCTATTTCATCCAATAACACCACGCTATATGGTTTTCGACGAACGGCTTCTGTAAGCTGACCTCCTTCATCATAGCCAACATATCCCGGAGGAGCGCCAATCAATCTGCTCACACTATGACGTTCCTGATATTCGCTCATGTCGATGCGTGTCATTGCGTGCTCATCGTTGAATAAGAAGTCGGAAATGGCTTTTGCCAATTCAGTTTTACCTACACCTGTAGTTCCGAGAAAAATAAATGAACCTATTGGCCTTTTCGGATCTTGCAGTCCTGCTCTACTGCGTCTGATAGCATCTGATACCGCAGCTATAGCTTCATCTTGCCCCACTACCCTTTTGTGCAATTCTTCTTCAAGTCGCAATAACTTCATTCTGTCGCTTTCGAGCATTTTTGCAACCGGGATTCCTGTCCATTTAGCAACGATCTCGGCAATATCTTCGGCATCAACCTCCTCTTTCATTAAACGTTTACCGGCATCCATTTTTTTCAATTCCTGCTCATAGGCAATGGAAGCAGCTTCCGCCTCTTTAATTTTCCCGTATCGCAATTCAGCAACCCTGCCATAATCACCTTCGCGTTCTGCTTGCTCGGCCTGCAGTTTATATTGTTCGATATCGATTTTACTTTGCTGTATTTTTTCCACTACTTCCTTCTCTTGCTGCCACTTTGCTTTTATTGCATTTCGCTCCTCAGATAAATCGGCAATGGCCTTGGACAATTCTTCTACTTTCTTGTCATCTTTTTCACGTTTGATTGCCTCACGTTCAATTTCCAATTGGCGGATGCGTCTTTCTATCTCATCCAATTCCTCCGGGAGACTGTCCATTTCGAGGCGCATTTTTGCTGCAGCTTCATCAATCAAGTCGATTGCCTTGTCCGGTAATTTACGATCTGAAATATATCGCGAACTTAATTCAACAGATGCAATAATCGCTTCATCTTTAATGCGCACTTTATGGTGATTTTCATAACGCTCTTTTAATCCGCGGAGGATGGAAACGGCGTCTTCAAATCCGGGTTCATCAACCATTACTTTCTGGAACCTTCGTTCAAGTGCTTTATCCTTTTCAAAATACTTTTGATATTCATTCAGGGTAGTAGCGCCAATAGCACGTAATTCTCCTCTTGCCAATGCCGGTTTCAAAATGTTTGCAGCATCCATAGCTCCTTCACCACCACCTCCGGCACCTACAAGGGTATGTATTTCATCAATAAACAAAATAATCTGACCATCAGCGGCAATCACTTCTTTCACCACGCCTTTCAATCGCTCTTCAAATTCACCCTTATATTTTGCACCGGCGATTAATGCTCCCATATCGAGGGAAAATATCGTTTTTGATTTCAGATTTTCAGGCACATCACCGTTTACAATCCGATGTGCTATTCCTTCGGCTATGGCAGTTTTTCCGACACCCGGATCACCTACCAAAATAGGATTATTTTTTGTGCGTCGGGAAAGAATATGCAACACACGACGGATTTCTTCATCACGTCCGATTACAGGATCCAGTTTTCCGCTTGCTGCTCGCTCGTTAAGATTTATTGCATATTTATTCAGTGCGTTTATTTGATTCTCGCCGCTCTGAGAATGCATGGTTGACCCTTTTCTGAAATCCCGAATGGCGGCTTTTAAGTCTTTTTCGTTTACACCTTGAGATTTTAAAAGTTTTGACACGGCATCGTTAGTTGCCAGTAATCCTAACAAAAGGTGTTCAACAGAAACAAATTCATCGTTGAATTCTTTCAAAAATGTTTGACTCTTTGCAATAACCAAATTCGCTTCGCGAGAGATATACTGACCTCCTTGTCCCGAAGCCACCTTTGCAACTGCAGCTAACTGCTCGTCTAATTTTTGTTGAATATAAACTGGGTTAGCCTGTAATTTCTTAAGCAGATATCCTGCAACCTCATCATCAGATAACAGTGCTTTCAGGATATGCTCGGGCATAATATATTGATGATCCATTTGCATGGCCATTTGCTGTGCCTGCTGGATCAATTCCTGTGCTTTGATAGTAAATTGTTGTAAGTTCATATCAGTCTTAGTTTAAGGGATAATGCAAAGCATATAGCAAAAAACATACTTCGTCTGAATACCAAAACTTTTACGCCAATATGTCCTGTTTCAATAGCCCCAAAGGACAGGCTGTCAGGCCATCTCAAGCATAAAGGTCAAGTTGTCAATAGCATACAACAAAAATCCTTTCACCCAGGTTTTGAATGACAATTCTTTAACAATCTAATAGACCGGTGGTTGTATCTTTGTGCAATGATTGAGGGAATGCATTCCTCATAAAGACCGATAATCATTCATGTCGATAGATCAATTCAGGTTACTTTCAAAATATGATGTTGCGGTACCTCGGTACACCAGTTATCCTACAGTGCCGTCGTGGGATTTTCAAACAATTCAAGGTGATAATTGGAAATCAGCTGTAATTCGCTCATTCAAACAAGAGAACCAAGAACTGTGTATATATATACACCTACCTTTTTGCGAGGAATTATGCACCTATTGTGCATGCAATAAACGCATCACTAAAAATCATGCAGTTGAAATACCCTATTTGGAATCAGTGCTTGCAGAATGGGAGATGTATCGTGCATTGTTGGCAGACACTCCTGTTATTCGTGAAATACATTTAGGAGGAGGCACACCCACTTTCTTTTCACCGGAGCATTTGAAACAATTGATCAATGGCATTACTAAACATGCAATTGTTGCGAATGACCATGCCTTTAGTGTTGAAGTACATCCAAATTATACAAATGAACAACATCTTGTAGCATTGCAGGAGGTTGGATTTAATCGCATCAGTTTAGGTGTTCAGGATTTTGACCCTGTTGTGCAATTTATTATTAATCGCCCTCAAACATTTGAGCAAACACAACATGTGATTAAAACGGCCAGAGCTTTAGGCTTTACCGGCGTGAATATCGACTTGATATACGGGTTACCTAAACAGACCAACGACAGTATCAAATTGACGATGGAAAAGGTGAAGGAACTCATGCCAGATCGTATTGCATTTTATTCATATGCACATGTGCCATGGAAAAGCAAAGGTCAACGCAGATATACAGATGAAGATGTTCCTGTTGCTGAAGAAAAATTACAAATGTATCAAACAGGGAGTGCCTATTTACACCAATTAGGATTTTCGCATATAGGTATGGATCATTTTGCTTTACCTACTGATGCTTTAATGCTCGCCTACCAAGTAGGTAAATTACATCGCAATTTCATGGGTTATACAACTACTAATCACAAATTGGTAATTGGTTTAGGTGCATCTGCCATCAGTGATACCTGGGATGCATTTGCACAGAATGAAAAAGGTGTTGAAGCATATCAGGATGCTATTGCTTCAGGGCGACTGCCAATAATAAACGGGCATAATCTTAATGAAACAGATCAACTTATCCGCAAACATATTCTGGATTTAATGTGTCGCGACACCACCACACTTGTGGAAGAACAATTACCTGCCGGCACATTTGACGCTATCATGGAAAGACTGTCGGGATTTGTAGAAGATGGATTAATCAGTATAGAAGGCGGCAAAATTTCGATATTACCCTCAGGCCGCTTATTTATCAGGAATATCTGTTCTGCTATTGATTTGCATCTTCATAGCGGAAGCAGGCAGGGCAATACTTTCAGCAAAGCGATATAAGGTAATCTCAATTTCAATACCTTAGCTTATCTTTGGTAAGATAAGTTATATAATACATGAGACCTACCCTTTCACACTTCAGGAGCATCCTTTATCTGTTTACTGCCTCAATGTTTTTTGCATCATGCGCCGTTGATCCGCCAATGGTGAATGACGATAGCTTCAGAGGTGAGATAATTTCCAGCACATTGTTACATGACTGGTCAATTACACAGACAGATTCTGCTTTATCGGATTATGATCCTTCATTACTGACGTATCCAAATGATTATCATATCAAAATTTATCGTGTGGTATATCGCACAATTGATGCAGCAGGAAATGAGACTCAGGCATCCGGTGCTGTAGTAATCCCTTACGGTGTTGCAAACGGTGCAGCTCAGTGTTTATATATGCACGGAACGGTAGTTGAACGATTTGAAGTGCCGTCTTATGAAAGTGATGAATTAGTGTTAGGTATGTTGTATGGTGCAAACGGATTTGTTACCAGTTTACCGGATTATCTCGGCATGGGCGATTCACCGGGGCGACATCCATATTGTCATTCAGCAACAGAAGCATCTGCAGGAATTGATCTTCTTCGTGCAACTAAAACACTTTGTGCAAATGAAGGTGTTTCCTTAAATAATCAATTATTTATTTTCGGTTACAGTCAGGGTGGGCATGCGGCAATGGCAGCAACCAAAGCTATCCAAGAGGATTATGCAGATGAATTTACGATAACGGCAAGTGCGCCAATGAGCGGCCCTTATGATTTGAGTGGCGCACAAACTGACTATGTGCTTCAAGACGCTCCGTATGGTGCTCCGTTTTATTTACCGTATTTAATGTTCGGGTACAATGACATTTATAAGATGTATGATAATTATGCCGATTATCTCGCATCACCTTACGACACCCTATTACCTTCACTTTTTGATGGCACACATAGTGGTTGGGAAATAGATGCTGTAATGCCCGTTATTCCCAAAAATATCATAAAACCTGAAGTGCTGGAGGATTTCATTAACAATCCGAATAACCCGTTCCGCGTAGCATTGCGTGAAAACGACCTCACCGACTGGACGCCACAGATTCCGATGATCATGTATTATTGCGGTGGCGACGAACTGGTTAATTATCAGAATAGTATTATTGCACAGGATGCATTTGTCGCAAATGGTTCAACAACCACTTCACTTTATCAACCTTCTGCAACAGCATCGCACACAGATTGTGCTGAACCGTGTTTTATTTTTGCTAATATATGGTTTAGCTCCCTTAGACAATAGTGAAATAATATGACAATTGTTATCTAACAGGCATATGTGAGATGTTGCGCAGGTGCAAACAAATAACAAAACTTAGATTGCAGAAATTGTCAAATATTAAACGCCATCAATTCTCCTGAATCGGCATAATACTCACTGCTGCACCTCCACCCGGAGCCAGTTCTAATTTTATGGTCGACATATTTGTCACTTTTTGTTGTGTGATCATATATGCCTTTGGATTTGTTTTCCAGTCAGCTCCTTCCGCATCTCCGTAAATTGTTGCGATGTATACTTGCTTGTCGTCAAGGAAATCGAGTTTGATGGATGTTCTTCGTGCCTTATCATCTGTAATGGCACCAACAAACCAGTTTCTGCCACCTTTTTCCTTTCTTGCAACAGTGAGATAATCGCCGGGTTCTGCTTCCAGGTATTTCGTATCCTGCCAATCTACAGCTACATCTTTAATAAATTGAAATGCATCGGCATACTTTAAATAATTTTCAGGTATATCTGCAGCCATTTGCAATGGTGAATACATTGTAACATATAATGCTAATTGCTTGGCAAGTGTGGTATGCACCTGATTACCTGTTTGCTGTCCATAGGTTGACATCTGCACTTCGAAAATGCCGGGAGTATAATCCATTGGTCCGCCCATTAATCTTGTAAATGGCAATATTGTTTCATGTTCAGGCGGGTTACCCTGGCTCCATGCATTAAATTCATTTCCGCGCGCTGCTTCGCATGCCAACCAGTTCGGATAAGTGCGTTGTAAACCGGTTGGACGAACAGGTTCATGCGCATCAACCATCAGATGATGTTTTGCCATTTCCTGTGCCACATACACATAATGATTTACCATCCATTGTCCGTCGTGATATTCGCCTCTTGGAATTATACGACCAACATAACCGGTTTTTACGGCAGGATATCCATTGCTCACCATAAATTGCATTGCTTGCTGCAATCTGCGTTCATAATTAGTTACCGATGCAGAGGTTTCATGATGCATGATGAGACTAACGCCTTTTGATTTAGCATAAGCTGATAATTCCTGCACATTATAATCGGGATATGGCGTCACAAAATCGAATACATTTTCTTTCCAGTTGCCAAACCAATCTTCCCAACCTACATTCCAGCCTTCAACTAACACACCGTCAAATCCATTTGCTGCCGCGAAGTCGATATAGTATTTAGTGCGCTCTGTTGTTGCGCCATGGTGACCATTAGGTGGCAATTTGGTCCAGTCGGTGGTTTCCAGATTAATATTATTTACATCACTGTAATTCCATGATGCTGTGCCAACATGCATTTCCCACCAAATGCCAACAAATTTCATTGGTTTAATCCAATCGGTATTGGCAATGGCACAAGGTTCATTTAAATTAAGAATAATATGAGATCCTAAAATATCTGTCGCTTTATCACTCACAATAACTGTGCGCCATGGCGTATGACAAGGAGTAGATAAATATGCGCAATTCCCAACGGCATCTGTAGCAAGGCGGGAAGTTAAAATATGTTTCTCACGATCTACTTCAAGATGCATGGCAGGATAATTAACAAGTGCTGCTTCAAAAATATTGATATACAAGCCATCAGATGATTTCATCATGAGTGGCGATTGCACATAATTATCGCCTATTGGAGAACGCGTTGCGATTTCTCTGTTTCTTGTGGAGGCAGTAATTGCATGCACATCGCTGAGTTTGCTTTCGGTATAAAAATATTCGTTGGTATCATAATCGCCGGGTATCCACCATGCCTGATGATCGCCATTTAAGCAAAATTGTGTTTTCTCATTCAACACTGTAAAATACTTCATATTTGCTTGCACCGGAAATTGGTATCTGAAACCCATACCGTCGTTAAACATCCTGAAAATCACCTCCATTACGATACCTGTTTTTTTGTGTCGAACCGTAAAGGTCATTTCATTGTGATTGTCATGAATTTTC
>JAIBBA010000049.1 GCA_019694895.1 Chitinophagales bacterium | reverse complement strand
TAATTTCTGTGCCGCCGAAAATACTTGTCGCTTCGCCACCTTTGAATTGTTTGGTAAACATCTGTTTGCTTACACCGCCGAATACTGAAACAACATCAATATAATCATCAGAGGCACTGTTGTCAGCTGCGAATCCTTGTTCCTTCGTGTAGGGGCGACCGTAATTGCGATATTTATTGCGACGGTAGCGAATTCTTCTATCGCCGAATAATAAATACGCACCGATGGCAATTAGAATGATGGGCCCAAAGTAATATCGTAGATTTACTGTTGGTATATAGGAATCGAGCAAAAACCAAGCACCAATGGCTATGCAAATCAACCATGACACACCTGTGAAATTGTGTTTCTCGCCAATGTAAACCCCGGTGATGATCAATATCAATTCCCAGCTGATGAAATCAAGTGGTGTTTCAAGGTTGGTAGCTTTTTGGAGGAAGTAAATAATACCTAGAACCAGCAATGCCGTTCCTGTGAGGTAAAACCTTTTTTGGCGAACGGGTTCTTTTGGTTCGGAAGCAGGAGGGGTCTTCTGGTCGGGATTGTCAACGATCTGCATATCAATCAATTTTAAGCAAATGTATCCCCGTCTGAAGCTTTCTAGCAAGCACAAAGGCATCTGGTGAGCCAAAAGTTCGACCAATGGCACAATTTTGGCGGCGAATGAAGGGGAGCAAAACATGGAAATTCGTCTATCTTTGCTCCGTAATTACCGTTTATGCGTAAACTATCCGTTGTTTTGGGCTTTGTTGCCTTGTCATTAAGTGTTGTTGGGTGTAAGAACGATGAATCTGAACCTCTGGTAAAACCGCATCATCTTGGAGCCGGACAGCCTCAATTTCAAAAGCAGGGTGAGCTCACATTTTTGAATCCTGAAGGTGCTGCATTATCTAAAATCAATATCGAAATTGCAGATACCCCTGACCGTCAACAAAAAGGACTAATGAACAGATCTTTTATGTCGAACGATAATGGCATGCTGTTCATTTTTGATGTTGAACGTCCACAGTCATTTTGGATGAGAAATACGATCATCCCTTTGGATATTATTTATGTAAACAGCAAAATGCAAATTGTGTCCATCGCAAAAAATACGACACCGTATTCTGAGGAATCAATTCCAAGTCGCGGACCTGCAATTTATGTGGTGGAGGTGAATGGTGGTTATTGCGATCAATATAGTATTCAACCCGGATGCCTGATTCAGTTTACCAAGCTCTGAGAATTAAAGAAATTCCACATCCATACTTCTTCTGCTGCGCATCAGGTATTCTATGCCTGTTTGTACATTGAGGTCTTCAAAAATTCCCTGGTATAATGTTTTTATGATAGGGCAGTGTATGCCATGGAAATTTGCGAGGCCATTGGCAATGCGTATGGTATTAATACCTTCTGCAACCTCTTCCATGCTGGTTTGAATAGCTTTTATTTTTTCGCCTTTTGCCAAACGAAATCCAACGCTGAAATTTCGACTGCTTGGTGATGAGCAAGTAGCAATAATATCACCGATTCCCGCAAGTCCGAGGAATGATTTTACATCGGCACCCAATACTTCACTCAGCTTAATGATTTCGGCCCAGCCTTTTGTAATGAGCAGAGCACGTGCATTTTCGCCGAGATTGAGTCCACTCACAATACCACTGCCGATAGCCAGAATATTTTTTAAAACGCCGGCTAATTCAACGCCAATAATATCATAAGAACCATAAACCTGAAACCTCGGACTGGTAAGCAAACGATGTCCTTCGTGAATAACCTCATCAAATCTGCTTGCAATAACAGTAGCCGCGGGCATTTCTTGTGCAATCTCTCTTGCCAGATTTGGACCAGCCATACTGCCGACACGCACCACAACACTTTCTCTGCGAATGAGCTGACTCATGGTAAGCACATTGCGATTGGATATGCGCGATTTTTCTTTCAGTTTTTCAAGTCCTTTTTTCTTTAATGCTAAACCCTTGGTGCCATGAATTAAAATATGATCAGGACGCAAAAAAGGAGCCATGGTTCTGATCACTTCCTTAAAACCATCGCTGGAAACAATGGGAAATATTACATAGCATTCTTTTGCAATCAGACCAATATCGTCGGTGGGGGTGATATTGGGATGTAATTGTTGACCTGACGACATGCGTGCATTTGCCATGGATACCACATTGTCGGCACGACGTGAATACAGAAACACATGACTGTTTTCCGCCAGAAGATTGGCTACCGCCGTTCCGAAGCTTCCGGAACCTACAACTCCAACGCTGGTTTTGTCAGACATGTTTTTCTAATCCGTATCCTTCGAGGCGATTATGATAAAATAGCAACAATTTCATATCCTGGCATTTGATAGTGCCTTTGCGTGTTTTCAGAAGTGGTCGTTTCTGATGATATACACCCAGTTTTTTGATGGCATAATCAATCAATAAATCGAGATCTTCTGCAGCAACAATCGGATCTACACGTATTTCTTCTTTGTGTTCCAGTTTACTTAATTCCTTGACAATGGATGCAACAGCTTGCTTCAATTCTTCGCGAGTAAGTTCCCTGAATTCTTCAGCCATGCGCAATACGGAATAGAGATCGCTGGTATGATGTTTTTTCTGAAATAATTTAAATGCCGCAAATGCGATGACATGTTCAGGCAAGGCAACATTATTCTTTTTGAATGCAACAACAATTGCTTCGGATAACATTTTCGTATACACAGAATCGCGCTGTGTATCATTGGTAAGCTGTCCATGCGAGCGGAAATAATCGCGAATGTCTATCATGTTGCCATTGTGATCGAGACTATTACCTTGCTTATCGACAGGATTTCCAAATATATCCATACACTTGCCGAAGGCGATGGTAAAATCAGCATCGGCAGTAAAAAAGCGATACATGAATTTTAGAATTTTGAAAGAGGAACTCGATTTATCCGAAGGCACGAAATATCGTTCTTTGCCAACATTTTTCAGATGTTCATCTATCAATTCCTTAGCTTCCAAAACAAAGCCATAATTCATGGTAACAGGTACAACGTACACCTTTTTAAAGGACTGGCCATTTGTTTCAAGAATGAGGCGGCGTTGGGCTTCCAGCGCTGTTCCCAGCAATCCGAGTTTTAATTGCGATTCAACAACATTGCTGCGCGATCGCGTTCCACCCGGGAAAAATAAACTATGTCCGCCCTTGGTTATTACTTGTGTGGAATAGGTTTTTAGGGCTTCAAGATATACAGCATTTTTCTTCCTGCGGTCGACGCGATAAGCACCGAGTCTATTCATAAAATAGGCAAGAAATCGCACTGAGAACAGATTTAATCCCGCACCATAAAACATGGCCGGCAGTCCGATGGCAGAAATTCCCCATCCAACTGTTATTGAATCGATATTGCTGCTATGTGTAGGAACGGCAACAATAATTCCATCTTTAGCAAGCTCGCGCACTTGTTCAATTTCACCGATAAGATGAATGCTTTTCAGTAAATCGCGTTTGTTGCCAAACAATCTGGTAAAAGCTCTGCTATGGGAGGCATTGAGTAATCGGTTGAAGGCGAAAGGCACAAATCGCTCGGCAAAATTGTAAGTGCCTTTGTTGAAGTTCCCGACTATCTCGTGCACATAACGATGAATGATGGTGCGCAAAATTGCCTTTTCCTCATCGATTTTATTGTCGGGGTGACTTTCTAGTTGAACCAATTTGTTCTTAACCCCATTCCAGAAAGTTTTTTCATCCGGGGCATCGGTTTTCCAGGGGCGTTCTACACGTATTTTTTCGAGGTAAACGGCTTTGGCTAGCTCGTCGTGTATGTCTTTCTCGGTAGGATTCTTCTTGAGGATATTTTCGAGTGTTTCGTCGATCACCGATTCTATCAACTGTTCACGGTCCTTGCTGAGGGTATATATAGGCCAATTGTCAATATCCGGAATGATTCTCGGATATGGACGCTGGGTGGCATTATTCGTGTTGTCTGAAGCCATTTCTGCAAATATAGCCGATTGGGAGGCAAAATGAACTTTTCCATGTAGTTTTGCGGTTTAATGATCATTCGGGGTTGACCGGAATTGACAGCATCGTTCATTGACAGGTAAGCATGCAGAGCATTGTAATTTGGCTCTTTAATCTCAAGCTACAACCCTTTTTTTACATGGCGAGTCTAACTACGCCTTGGCCGCTTAATTCAGAGAATTAGAGTAGCCTTCGTTCCCGGTAACCGTTTGTCTGGTACGGTTCCGACGAACGTCATCTCACCGGACTGGTCCTGCAGTGCTTCGATGCAGGATGAGATCAAGAAGCTAAGGTTATACTCAGGTAAGTGTTCTCACCTTGCATAACCCGACAATCAAGAGCGCACTAAGCATGTAGAAAGCTTGCTAATGCCTTGTCTGGACGTGGGTTCGAATCCCACCAACTCCACAATAAAAAAACCAAAACCTTGTGCCTCAGCAAAAGTAAATGCAAATGCCGATTTTCAGAGTCTGTAAATTTTACAAGCGATGAAAATTGGCATTTGCATTTATAGCGAAGCGGTTTTGGTTTTTTTATTGTAGCCTCCCCACGAAGGGATCATGCAAATAATCCCACCAACTCCACTGAAAAAGTGTGGAAGTGTGCAAGTGTGGAAGTGTGCAAGTGTGGAAGTGTGCAAGTGTGGAAGTGTGCAGGTATGCAAGTGTGCAAGTGTGCAAGTGTGCAGGTATGCAAGTGTGCAAGTGTGCAAGTGTGATATACTTGCGTTGCGGATAGGCGGGTAGTGGGTAGTTAGTATTGAGACAAGCCCGTTGATTACTGTAGTTACGTTACTGTGAAATGCTTTGCATTTAAATTGATGGGCGTAATTCATCAGAGGTAATTCCTCAACATCGTCAAGTAATCATTAAACCAACGCATTCTGCATTTTCCTTTGCGCACCTCCGCGTCCTCCGCGCTTAAACAGAGGGTTGTAATTCAACGGTGTTTCCTTCTCGCCATCTTCAAATAATATTCAAATCATCAAACCAACGCATTCTGCATTTTCCTTTGCGCACCTCCGCGTCCTCCGCGCTTAAACAGAGGGTTGAAATTCATAAGAGTTTCTTTCTCACCGTCTTCAAATAATATTCAAGTCATCAAACCAACGCATTCTGCATTTTCCTTTGCGCACCTCCGCGTCCTCCGCGCTTAAACAGAGGGTTGTAATTCAACGGTGTTTCCTTCTCGCCATCTTCAAATAATATTCAAATCATCAAACTAACGCATTCTGCATTTTTCTTTGCGCACCTCCGCGTCCTCCGCGCTTAAACAGAGGATTGTAATTCAACGGTGTTTCCTTCTCGCCATCTTCAAATAATATTCAAATCATCAAACCAAAACATTCTGCATACATCACACATGATAATAGACATATAAATATGAAGCAGGCTTTTTTATTTGAATGTGAATTATAGTTATGGAAAGTAGATTTTTAATACCATAAAATTTGCAGTGTTATTTCGCGCAAAGTCGCAAAGATGCGGAGTCGCAAAGAAAATTCAATCTCACGATTCACGACTCACGACTCACGATTCACGCATCACAATGCCATCAAAAATTCCAGCAACTTATCACGCTGCTCCTTAGTCAGTGATGCGAAATATTCCGTAGATGCCTCCGCTTCGCCACCATGCCACATAATAGCTTCGGTGAGATTGCGTGCACGTCCGTCGTGAAGAAAAACGGTGTGACCATTTGCAAGTTGTGTTAATCCTATTCCCCAAAGCGGCCGCGTTTTCCATTCATTTCCTGTGGCTAAATAATCCTGTCGGCCATCACCCATCGCATCGCCCATATCATGCAACAACATATCGGTATACGGATAGATTTTTTGATTGGAAAGCTCGGGCGCATTAATAGCAATGCCTGTTGTAAAAGATGGATTGTGACAGGTATTGCAACCGGCTTTATAGAAATACATTTTCCCTTCCTGAATATTTGCATCTTCGAGATTTCTCGGTGCAGGAACGGCAAGTGTGCGCACATAAAAAGTAACATCCTCCAAAACCGGCATCGTGATTTCAGGTTCATCGGTTATGCCATCGAATTGTAATTGTCCAAAACAGGATTCAGTTTGAAAAATTGGATTGGTTATTCCCATATCTTCATTGAAAGCTGCTGCATTTTGCTGATCTAAATTTGGCTGATTTGCTTTCCATCCAAATCGCCCCAAAGCCATCAATCCGGTGCGCACATCATATACATAATTAGCCTTTCCGGAAATGCCATTTTTATCGGCATCTTGTTCATCGGCAAGAGCGATAATTGCCTCTTCAGGAATTATTTCAAGCAATCCAAGTCCGAATACAGGTGGCGCCACACGCACCGATAAAGCAACATCAGACGGAAGCGGAGCATAATTATTGATTATTGTATAAATCGGTTTTCGCAGACTGTAAGTTTCGCCATCGGGAAAACTATATGTTGATTCAACATAACTGATATCAACCATTGCCTCCGGTGCAACGTCAAATATGGCTTTGTCCTGTATCGCTCCGCCAAATCCTGCAACACCAAGTGGTCCGCCATGTGCATCTGTTCCCGGAGTGCTTATTCTAAAAACAGTAGGTTTATCTCCTCTGCCATCTAAAGTATGACATCCTACGCAAGATGTCTGATTAAATACAGGTCCAAGTCCCGCATTTACCGGTGAAGGTGCCGTCACAAATGTTGCCTCAAATTCCATATCGCCCGAAAGATGTTTTTCGAGTTGCAATGGTGACAAATTCGGAGCAGGAGTAGAGAAAGCGCCACTGGTAGCTTCGAATATAGTTGTCTCACCACCGGCATAATATTCTTCTTCATTATACCATTCGCCATATACTTGTGGGTCGATGGAGCATGCATGAATAGTGAGGAAAATAATGCCTGAGGTAATAATACTCATCACCACAAGTGATCGACGCATCGGGTTAATGGTTTTCATCTGTGATTAATAATTATCGATCAATGGCTTAACGGCAGATTCCAATATGCTTTGCAAATCACGAACACTTTGTTGCGCTGCTTCTACTGAAGTCGTATTTGTGAAAATAGCATCTGAAAAATCGCCGGGAATATTTTCTATGGCAAGAATGGCTGCGTCGATATGCGCAATCACATCGTCATCTACCGATGAATTTAATGATTTGATGTAATCGCTGATGCCTTCACCATCCATGAGATAGCTGCCCAGATACACATTTTTTATACTGCGGATATTATCCATGAAATCAGCCTTACTGTTAGAACTGAAATGACTTTCTTCCAAGGTGACATCCATATTCGTGAGCGGCTCGTTGATTTTTCCGTTGGCAACCTCATCTGCTATGCCGATCATGCCATTTACTAATTCTTGCATAGCAGATTTTTGACTGGGATAAATACTGGTTGCAGTGCCTGCTTGCGCAATGTTTAATTGGAAATTATCGCCACCACTGTGCCAGGCATCGTATAATTGTTGTGTAGCGCCTTCCAGACTCTGAGTTACGGCACTTAAATATTCAAATTCTCTATCGGTAAATGCTGCTGCCGATTTATCGCCGTCTGTACCCCACAATAAATATTCAATGGTGTGAAAACCTTTTAATGTACCTTCAAGTGCATCTACATATGCCTTTGTAAGTGATTCGCCACTCGCCAGTACTGCATCAAGATCAATAACATTTACAGGCCAACTGTCAATAGCAGGATCTATTCCTTCTGTAGAAACAGGGCCAAATAAAAATCCTTCACTCTGTTCCCATGGAATTCTGCAATCGCGCCATGCCTGACGTGCCGCTTCTAAATTGGTTGACGATCTGTCGGCATTAAAATTTTCAACTGCTGTGATCAATGATTGCGATTTGCTGTGTAAGTCGCCATAAGTAGCGGTAATTACATTTTCCGACACGTGATTTAATATCGGTGAAAAATCATAGGTGCCAATATCTGAAGGATCGTCATTATTGTTGCATGACGATATTATTATTGCAGTTGCCGGAAGTGTGAGGAGGTGTTTTAGTTGTATATTGAACATAGTGTTTATTTTAAAATTGAAATGCAAGAGCTGTTGTGTAAGTGATTTCTGTATTTACATCGGGAATATTCAATGTGCGATAGGTGACATCTGATTTGATGGCGATATTATCATTCCATGTAAAACAGAATCCCCCGCGCCATTCTGTTTTCTCCCATCTTGGATTATTGAATATGTCGCCGGTAGTGCCATACATCGAGTCATAATAATAATATCCGGCAAAAATGTCGAGGGCTCTATAATGTTCATTTGTTTTTGGCAGTATGTTGAAGGCAATTTCGCCAAGGTAACCCATGGTTTCACTTGCAACAGGGGTGCGTTTGGCGTTGAGGTTGTTGCTCAGATTCCTGTTTGCTTCGCTGATGAGATCTGCATTTTGAAGATGACCGTATATCAGCAAACCATTTATTTTCCATCTTCCGAATTGCAACTTCGCATGTGCATCTGCAATCGAAACATTGCCATCAACTGATATATCTTCCTTCGGACGATTGGGTGTACTATTGCCACGATAAGTACTTACACCGATGTGACTGTTTTCATTGAGATTGTAATTAATTCCCAGACATACGGCAAATGCATCTGCAGCAGTAGTCTCGAAGCGCATAGCGTTACCCGGTTTTATCCAGTTGGCAGAACTAAACAGTGAGCTGTTCAGGGCATTCACCACAACAAGCTTTGCTTCCCAATTCCGGAAATTAAATTCTGCCCCTGCACCAAATTCATACCAGGCCGTTGGTATTAAAGTCGCCTCAACATTGTTGTAGGTGGTTGTGAAATAATTCAGAGGTTTATCGTCGCCGGCAATTAATCCAATCGGCAAACCTATTCTTCCGGCAATAATTTCCATCCATGGGGTAGGGGTGTAATTCAATTCCAACTCTTCTATCGATACTTCGCCGCCTTTTTCTATTTCCATTTCAAATTCGCCATATTCCTCTATGTAATCATATTCCATGGTGGCACCTGTTCCTCCGTGCTCGAACTCGATTTCCATCTCCACACCAATTTGATCATTGAAATGATATTCCGGATAAAGCACCAACCTGCTCAGGTCAATATCGTTGTTCTTTTTCGGGAAGGTTTCCCATTGATAAGCATTGTAGAATATTTCACCATATACATCCAATTCCAGCTTATCCAGCACCGATTGGACTTTTGCAGAATCAATAGTTTGTCCGTAAGCAGAAATGCCCAGAAAGGGTATCGCAATCAATAGTGAGCCTCTTTTCATTGAATTTTCGCCTGTTGGCGGCAAAAATATCCTCCGGCGGGGCAGTTTCCAATATTATTTAGACAAAATCTAAATAATACCTATATTGTGGTATCACCTAACTGGAACTCCAGAAAGTTGACCCAACATGCGATGCGCCCCCGGTGTCCTCAGCGCTTAATCACAAAATCTCTAATCATAAGTATTTGGCAATCAGTATGTTCAATTGATAATGAATTCTACAAATCACTGAATTCAGGAAAAATGTTGGTTTGCGGCGCCGGGTTTAATTATGAGTAACTGTTTTTCCGGGCTACCTCAAAAATCGGGATATATGATTCTATATGAATTTGCGGGTTAAGCGCGGAGGACGCGAAGATCGCAGGGTTTGATTTGGGCGAAGTGAGATGATGACGGCCTCAATGGCTACCTTTAGTCGTAAGGCTTACGATTATTTTCTTTGACGCAATGGGTTGACCCTTGCAATATATAGTTGCAAAATAGATTCCCGTTGGAAGTTCGTTTAAGTTGAAGTCAGTTATACCTGCAACCAATTCGGTATCAATTACCTTTTCTCCTGCAATTGACGATAATACCAAATGTGCTTGTTCTGATTGCAACGGTTGATCGATTTGAATGGTTAGCAAGTTCGCGTAATTGGTCAAAGTGACGCCAGGCGATTGAGCTGTGTTGGGTATGAGCGTTTTGGCATTATTCGGCGTTACCACATAGCATGAAATATCACATAAATATCCATCACTAACAGCAGCTATTACAGCATGGTAATACTGATCAAAGAAGATCAAACTTCCATTCAGTTCATAGTTTATTCCATCCAGATTAAGCGTGTATTCTGATGCACCGGTGATCGGCACACTTAAGGTATAGTTATCTAATACGATATTTGCGAGATCAAAAACTTCGGTAGGGTCGCTGATCAATCCTACTCGGTATTCTTGGATGTCGCTCTCATCAGCATCTTTCGAGAAAGTAACATCAAAATCTGCGGCTGTGCCTGTTGTATTCACTTTGGTGATACTGGATTCAAGCGACAAAGTGCACGCATTCTTAGAAGCTTTGATTAGCTTACTAGGTGTTGACAGTGTTAAATGGGTAGTATCTCCATCCAGAGGAATTTTCATGAAATAGGCAACGTAGTATTTGTTCGGGTCGAATGGGTCACCATTTATGGTTCTTGTATCGGCATCAAAGTGCTTGTATATGTCGGTATATGAAGGCACGGTGTCGCCAGAAATCACTTCATAATTTGCTGGATCGATCAATTTGGCTTGGGCGACTGAAAAGTTTTTTGCGTCGTTGTAATTGTCAATTAAAAATATTCTGAGTTCGGCATAATCTGTAAAATAGGCTGAGTGATAAAAATATGTGAACTCTGAAAAGTCATCTCCATCAGTCTCATTTTTTAAAATCGGGTTAATGTCTTCAATTGGAGATTCAGTTTGACAAACGATAGGTGTATTTGGCGATGCTTCATATCCAACCTCATACACTACAAGTGAATAATCTGTAGTATACCACATATCATTATACAGATCATTTCCTAATGGCCCTATTGACAATCTCGCCCATCCGTAATGTATGGAGTCGTCAATATTCAATTCTAATGGCAAATAATATCCATATGAATTGAAATTTCCACGATAATACACATTCCAATAATATCCGGATTCTGTAAATGTTACCCATGCTGATGCTACGTTTTGTCCGTCATCTTTAAAATGGACAGATTCATCAACAATATCGCCTTCGTGAAATGCATATACATCAAGTGCCCACAGGTCGTAAGAAAAATCGTGTTCCGCTCCAAAACCGGTAACCATGTCGGCAATTTCAATCTCTATTATTACATCTAAGCCACTGTAATCATATATAAAACTCAAGTCGTTAATGCCATTTTCGTCGATATCAATTTTAACTGTATCATGTAAATTGAAAGTGTCATCCCATTTAACCATGCGAAGATCAGGGTCGTAGTCTTTGATGACCACTTGAGCACCCGATCTATTGATCCCAAGAAATGCAGATGCCAACAGTGTATAAGTTTCGAAGGAGAATTTTGTTTTCATAGGTTTAACGTGTCTGATATAGCTTCACGGTTGATTCGAGGGTGGGATGCCTCAAATTCACGTATATTTTAAATAAAGTTAAGGATTGTTTGATTAATAACATTATTCCATTGATACCTTACCCGGAATCACAGTTCACATTGGTCAATGGGCAACTCCGCCTATCGGCAAGCTCACGACCCACCACTGACCACTCACGATTCACGATTCACGATTCACGAGTAATATTTGTCACTGACGAGGGCAATTTGCGGCTCTACCTTTGGGCAAAAATTACAGGATGATAGACTTACTCAAAAAAATGTTAGGTGGTGGCCCGAAGGTGGATTATGCACAACTGGTGAAGGATGGAGCGGTGATTATTGATGTGCGCACTGTTGGTGAATTTAATGGTGGTCACGCGAAAGGCGCTATCAATATCCCGCTGGATAAACTGGAGGGAAGCATCAAAAAAATTAAAAACAAAGGTCCCATTATTGTATGTTGTGCTTCAGGCATGCGCAGTGGTTCGGCAAAATCGATACTGAAATCGCATGGCTTTACTGAGGTTTACAATGCCGGAAGTTGGTATAATCTCCGTTCGCATGTGGGCTAAGCGTTTTGCTGCCGGTTGGCAATATTACCTGATGGCATCTTTAACCTTAGGACTCGCTCCATTCACTCCCGAGCCGCATATCTGGGGTAAAATACGTTGGATTGCAGGAGGTGCTGTTGGTATGCAGGCGATTGACTGGTTTGATGTGTTTCTGCACGGTACGCCCTGGCTTTTGTTGATTGCTGCTCTACTCATAAAAGCATTCCGAACCGGTAAACAGGAATAATTGTTCCTTGTTGTAGATTTGCTGTTGTATGGATGATATCAGAGCTCTACTGGACAATCATTTTCCGCAATTTGAAGATGCCCTTGTTGACCGCATCGCCTCGGTAGCTACGTTGCGCACATTTGCCCGCGACGAGGTAATGATGTATTCCGGGCGATATTTTAAATCGACCATTCTCATTGTTGGGGGACGCGTAAAACTCTATCGCGAAAGCAATGATGGTAAGGAGTATTTCATGTATTATATCGAACCCGGAAACGCTTGCGCCTTGTCGATGATATGTGCTGCCCGCAATCAGGCAAGTGAGATTACTGCTGTAGCCGTTGAAGATACACAGGTTATTCAGGTTCCGCTAGAGATCATGGATGACTTGATGCGTGAATATAAATCGTGGTACTACTTTGTATTGGAGACTTACCGTTCACGTTTTGAAGAATTACTGGTTGTTATTGATCAGATTGCGTTCAAACATATGGATGAACGATTGGAACATTATTTATTCAATCAGTTCAATGAATATAATTCTCGCCGTCTTGAAATAACACATCAGCAAATAGCGAACGACCTGAGTTCCACGCGTGAGGTGATTTCAAGATTGCTGAAAAAAATGGAACAAAACGGCAAGATAAAATTGCATCGCAACGAAATAGAGCTCATTAATTTATTTGTATGACAGAGCACTTATCAAAAGAGTATTGGGAGCAGCGTTATGCTGATGGCACAACAGGTTGGGATATGGGTGTGGTAGCTCCGGCATTAAAACAGTATTTCGATAGCATTGAACCTAAAGATGCAGCCATATTAATTCCCGGATGCGGTAATGCCTGGGAAGCAAAATATCTTGTAGAACAAGGATTTACCAATATCACCGTTATCGATATTGCCGAACCTCCTGTAAATCATTTACGCGAAGCACTCGGCGTTGATGCTCAACAACAGTGCAATGTAGTATTAGGTGATTTCTTCGCACACGCCGGAAAATACGATTACATTATAGAACAGACCTTCTTTTGCGCCATAGATCCTGCATTGCGACCGGCCTATGTAAAACATATGGCACAACTGTTAAAACCCAAAGGTGAACTCGCAGGATTATTATTCAAAACACCATTTGATAAACCCGGTCCACCGTATGGCGGCACAGAAGCCGAATATCGGGAGGTATTTGCAGGATCACTCAACATTATCGAAATGATTCCATGCGAACATAGTCACCCAGCACGAGCAGGAAACGAGCTGTTTTTTAGAGCAGGCTTGCTGTCGTGACAAAAGTCACGGTGAATCGTTGAACTTTCTCCTTCCTTTGCACATTGTATTAATATGTCAACAACTTCGGCATTTAGCGAATTGATTAATGGTGATCAGCCTGTTTTAGTAGATTTTTTTGCTGAATGGTGTGGTCCATGTAAAACGATGGCACCGATATTGCGCGATTTCGCAGGAGAAAAATCTGGTAAGGTGCGTGTGATTAAGGTCGATATAGATAAAAATCCGGGAGTAGCCGGTCAATATCAAATTCAAGGCGTGCCAACTTTAATACTTTTTAAAGCAGGTAAACCGGTATGGCGACAGTCGGGGGTTGTACCATTGAGCTATTTGCATCAGGCGGTGGATAAAGTTATTTAATCATGGAACAGATCATCATAGCAACTGGAATTGGAGCATTTGGCGGGTGGGCTTACTGGCGGTGGATCGGATGTAGTTCAGGAACCTGTGCGATTACAAAAAATAAATATATGAGCATACTTTATGGCGCTTTATTAGGTTTGATGGTAGTTACATCGGGTGGATGTAAATCGTCAAACGATACGGATGTATCTAAGACGGGAACAACCATCCAAACGGCATCCATTTTTGAAAATATTTCTCCTGCAGCCTTTGCCGATAAATTACAAGAGCCGGGAGTTATGCTAATTGATGTGCGCACACCTGAGGAGTTTGCTGAAGGTCATCTGGCAGGAGCAATAAATATGAATATCAATGATTCCGGATTTGAATCATCATTAGCGCGTTTAGATAAATCTAAAACTTACCTTATTTATTGCAGGAGCGGCGCACGTAGCGGAAGGGCAGGAAACTTAATGGCATCGAAAGGTTTTACGACTATATACAATCTCGATGGCGGTATACTTGCCTGGAAGGGAGAAGTAGTCAAATAATTAAAGAGCATATACAACAGGGTAGTTAAAAGGCCGCATCCGATAAGGAGCGGCCTTTGACTTTGTATATGATTTAGTCGGCAATTTTTAAATGTGTTTTGATAAACAATAGTGCTTTCGCATTTGCATCAGCAGTAATAACCGGATCGTGTTTGGGGTTACTTGGATTGGCAAAAGCATGATCGGCGGTATATTCTTCCACTTGCAAATTTTTTCCTGCCGCTTGCATATCTGATTTAAACTTATCGACCACTTCTTTAGTAATCCATTTATCCTGGTTCGGCCATATCATCAATACATCGGATGATAAATTGGCGATTTTTGATTTATCCGTTTCAGGAAATCCATAATACATGACACAACCTACAGCGCGTTCCTTTGCCATTAATGAAGCCTGCAAACTATATCCGCCGCCCATACACCATCCTATAGTGGCAATTTCAACGTCATCACCAAATTTATCCATCAGCGAATTGATGATCATAGCAGCGCGATCATAAGTGAGTGTTTGCATATAACTTGCAGCCGAATCTTTATTTGCAGCCACTTTGCCGTCGTACAAGTCCACGGCAATTACGTGCACATTTTTTCCAAGATCAGTATATAATTTGTCTGAAGTTTGTTTGATGTAATCATTTAATCCCCACCACTCATGAAATACGAGTAAGTATTTATTTGATGGCTGTTCAGCTTGAACGGTATAAACGGTTGCGAAACTGCTGTCTTTGCAAGCAAATGTTTGCAGCTTGCCAAGCTGCCCGGTCAGTTGGAATGGAATCGGATCCTCATGGGTTTTTACAAAAGCAATATCATGTGAAAAATTTGCAAATTGACCAACGGCGGCACAACAGCTTGGGGTTTGTGCGAATGCAGTTGACGAGAGTATGCACAATGCAAGAAAGGTGTAGATATTTTTCATGCCTTATAAATTTGATATTATATAATTTGTAAAATTAATCCTTTGAGATAGTGTGTTTCCTGTATTCCCCATACAACAGGGTGATCTTTACTTTGGTTCAAAAATTGTACTTCACGCACAGTTCGGCCTGCATCTTTAGCGGCTGATGCAACTGTATCATAGAATAAATTCACATCCATGAAATGCGAGCAACTGAAGGTGGCCAGAAATCCACCAGGACGTACCATGCGAATGCCGCGAAGATTGATTTCCTTGTATCCCTTTACCGCATTTTCTATGCCTTTTCGGTTTTTGGTAAATGCAGGGGGATCGAGAATTACTACATCATATAGCCTGTTCTCCTTCACCCATACCGGCAATACATCAAATGCATTGGCACAGACACCTTCAACATTCGTGAAATTATTCAGTGCAACATTCTCTTGCATCAACCTAATCGCTTCCGCAGAAATATCAAGCGCAGTTACATGCCTGGCACCGAATTTTGCTGCATAGAGTGCAAATGAACCTGTATAGGTAAAACAATCGAGCACTTCGGCATTTTTTACGATATGTTGCAAAGCAAGACGGTTTTCTTTCTGGTCTAAAAAGAAACCTGTCTTTTGGCCATTCACTAAATCAACATAAAATTTTACGCCTTCTTCATCAATGACAAATCGCGTATCAAATTCATTTGAAAGAAATCCTGTTGTTTCTTCCAATCCTTCAAGTGTCCTTACAGGAACATCATTTCGCTCATAAACACCTGATGCTCCAAAATCATCAAGCAAAATATCGGCGATTACACGCTTCCACTTATCCATGCCTGCACTTAAGGTCTGCATGACATATACATCATCGAATTTATCTATCACTAATGCGGGCAGAAAATCAGCTTCTCCGAATACCAAACGATAATTCAGTGTGAATCCTAATTTTTCTCTGTATTCGCGACAAGCGAAGAGGCGTTTTCTGAAAAAGGAGATATCGATCGGCTCACTGCGTTGACGTGTTAAAATGCGCACGGTAATTTGCGATTTCGTGTTAATATATCCGCGACCAATAAAATCTTTCTTGAAATTGAATACATCAACAATATCGCCGGTTTGAGGCTCACCGGTGATCACGTCGATCTCGTTGCCATACACCCAAGGGTGACCGTCTTCAACGCGACGTGCTTTTCCTCTCTGAAGAATAACCTCCACTTTCTGTAAATTTGGGTGAAATTACGAAATTACAACGGCTGCTTATGAGATCCGTCATTCATTGGATATTGTATTCGAATTTGCTGATCGCTGTTGCTGCGGCGGCTTATACGCTGAACGGCAGTATGCAAATGGATTTGTCGCAAAATATTGACCCTGTTTTAACATGGTTTGTCGGCAGTTCAACCTTGTTTATCTATTTGCTGATCAGATATGCAGCTGTTAGCAGAATTCAAGAATATACTGAGAGCGACAGATGGAATTTCTTCTTGAAGTATCTCCATGTGTTTAAGGTGATATTAATAATATCGGGGATATTAAGTTTTGTATTGTATTTGTTCTTGCCAAGATCGACTGAGCTCATTTTGTTGTTCCCGGGAGGCATATCTATGTTATATGGATTGCCCATTCGCTTTGGCAAAAAGAAAATACGTTTGCGTGATATTGGTATTATAAAAATATTTTTGATATCATTTGTTTGGGCTTTTGTATCTTCAATTTTACCTGCTGTGTATGTTGATGTAAATTGGCGCAGCCCTGAGGTGTTGTGGATATTCTTAGCTAATTATATATACATTTTTGCAATCACACTTCCTTTCGATATAAAGGACATGGAAATTGACGCAATGCATCATGTGCGCACCATTCCGGTGTTGATTGGAAAAACAATGACTATCAGTTTATCGATGTTATTGTTGTTTGTCTCAGCGATGATATATGATCTTTACTACACTGTGTGGTTCATCCGTGATATTTCTTTGGAAGTGCCACATATCATCAGTATCCTAATTACCGGCATGACCATTTTATTGGCGAACAATATTAAACGCGATACGATTTATTTCGGATTATTGGATGGTATGATCATCCTTCAGTTTTTGCTGGTAGGATATAGTTACATGGCACAGGGAATTGTTTCTCCCTGAAATGTTAAATCGCGCAGCACATTGCCATCCTCACCACTATCCAGTTTGAACAGCACTTCAGTCCCATTGTCAAGTTTGCCTTCAATCGTATACGAAGTATAATGACAATTTCCTGATTCGCATTTATTGTAATTGACGTTATTGATGTCAAAAAGCTTACGTAACTCGCTTTCTGTTACATCGCCACATTCCATCAATGTTGCAGTTTTAACATCTATCTGTATTTCTTGATGTTGAAGGTCTTTTAACAATTTGGCATCGAGCGCCTGAACCTCTTCTGATGGGGCTTTGTCGGCCTTTTTATCTTTCAATTCGCCGGTTCCCAATACCACAGCACCAGCCAGTAACAGTCCTATCAGGTGCTTATAATTAAATTGATGCATGAAAGCCATAACGGAAATATGCCTCAAAATTACGAATTTTGCTCCAAAAGCAGCTCATGGGAGATATCCGTAACAACTGGACAAAAGAGGAGATTTCGGAAATATATTATTTGCCGATGATGGAATTGATATACCGTGCATCAACCATGCATCGTAAATTTCACAAGACCGGTGAAGTACAGGTTTGTACTTTGTTGAGTATTAAAACAGGTGGGTGTGCTGAGGATTGCGCTTACTGTCCGCAAGCAGCACGCTATCACACCGATGTGGAGGTACATAAACTGTTGGAATATGACGAGGTGATTACCAAGGCGCTAATTGCAAAAGAATTTGGTTCCACCAGATTTTGCATGGGGGCGGCTTGGCGCAATGTTCGCGACAATAAAGATTTCGACCACGTATTGCAAATGGTGAAAGGTGTAGCGGATATGGGAATGGAAGTTTGCTGTACTTTGGGAATGCTCACAGAGGAGCAAGCGGTGAAATTAAAAGATGCCGGATTATATGCTTATAATCACAATCTGGATACCAGTGAAGAATATTATGAGGCGATCATTACTACTCGTACTTACGATGATCGTTTGGAGACGATAGAAAATGTAAACAAAGCAGAAATCTCTGTGTGCAGCGGCGGCATCATCGGTCTTGGTGAATCGGAGGATGATCGCATAGGTATGTTGCATACACTTTCTACATTGCCAAAACATCCTGAATCGGTTCCGGTAAATGCCTTGGTTCCAGTGAAAGGAACACCATTGGAGCATAATAAACGCGTTTCCGTTTGGGAAATGGTGCGCATGATTGCAACAGCTCGTATTGTAATGCCTAAAGCAATGGTGCGACTGAGTGCAGGAAGAAATGAAATGAGCGTTGAAGAACAGGCATTATGTTTTATGGCAGGAGCGAATAGTATTTTCGCCGGTGAGAAATTACTGACTACGCCTAATCCTGATGCTGATGAAGATAAGGCGATGTTTCAATTGCTGGGTCTTTCACCTCGACCTGCATATAAGGAAGAGCCTGTAAGTTGATTAATTGGAAAATGATGGAAAAAGTGCATGAACGTTTACAGCGAGAACTTCAAACGCGTGAAGAACAACATGCACTGCGCAAATTATCTGTAACAGATGATTTAATAGACCTGGCATCTAACGATTATCTCGGATTTGCGAAGGATGCTCAGTTAAGAGCAATGATTGATGAAGAAGTTAAATCATTGCCATTTGTTGGCAGCGGCGGATCTCGATTGCTTACCGGAAATAATGCCTATGTAGAGTTGGTGGAAAAAGAAATCTGCGAATTTCATCAGTCGGATGCAGCACTATTTTTCAACAGTGGTTACGAGGCAAACAGCGGATTAATTTCGTGTGTGGTACACCGGCATGACATCATTCTTTATGATGAGCTGATACATGCATCGCTCAGAGAAGGAATTAAGCTTAGCAATGCTAAAGCATATGCATTCCTGCATAACGATATACATGACCTCAAGGCGAAACTGGAAATGCACAAAGGGAATGTTTTCATCATTACAGAGTCTGTGTTCAGCATGGATGGTGATTTATGTCCGCTGATTGAAATCATTGAAATAGCAGAGCAGTTTCAGGCAGCCATCATATTGGATGAAGCACATGCTACAGGTGTGATTGGTGAAAGAGGGGAAGGGCTGGCACAATATCTTGGTGTTCAGGATAGCATCTTTGCTCGTGTACACACTTTTGGTAAGGCAATTGGTGCAAATGGAGCCGTTATTTTAGGAAGTCTGATTTTGCGTGATTACCTCATCAATTTTTGTAAACCATTCATCTATACCACTGCGCCGAATTACCTGCAATTGGCTGCAGTGCGCATGGCATATCGCTTTCTGAGGGAAGATACAATGCCATTGCAACATTTGAGAGCAAATTTGGAATTGATGAAAAGTTTGCTGGAAATGTCGAATTTTAGGAAGTCTGTTTCAACCAATTCTGCCATCTTCAGTTTCGTGGTTCCCGGCAACGACCGTGTCAAATCACTGGCAGCAGCCATGCGCTCCAATGGCTTCGATATGCGTCCCATCTTGTCACCCACCGTGCCAGCAGGTATGGAAAGGATAAGAATTTGTGTGCATGCCTTTAATACGCATCCCGAAATTGAAGGTGCAATCAGGATATTAGCATCGAATATGCCAAATTGATGATCTTTTAGTATATTTGAAGAGCATTCCCCGCCATGAGAAAATTACTTGCTCTATTAACTATTTGTATTCAGACGTATTGTTTGTCGGCCCAATTCCTTTGGGAAGACGAGTGTGACTTCGAAGAAACTTGTCCTTATTTAAAACCTATCAACGATACCTCTATTTGGGAAATTGGTAATCCGGATAAGAAAACATTGAACAATTGTTGGAATTCTCCCAATTGCTTAGTAACGGATGAAATACTTTCTGTAGATACTTTGAACACAGATTTCATTCAATTTGACATACCCTGCAAGACTGACGGCGGTGAAATACCAACCGGCATGACCATTAATTTTTTTTACCGATATGATTTTCCTTCACCAAACGACTATTGTAAGGTGTTGATGGCTTTCGATAGTTC